>NZ_ALKF01000198.1:0-166563 GCF_000283315.1 Paenibacillus sp. OSY-SE
TCGTCCGAATGGTCGAAGTCCCGAAGGATGATCCGAGCGTGACTCGTATTTTAAAAGCCATTAGATAAGCACCCCGCCATTATTGGCGGGTTTTGTTTGCTTCTTTGCTGACGGTCGTTTGAATTCGGTTCCACTGTTTGGCGATCACTTGCTGCATGACCGGGGAATTTGCAGCCAATTCAACAGGATTTTTAATGTTCAGACGAGCGAAGTCTAGATCCGATATCGTTTTAAATGTTTCTCCGCGCCGTATTTTTTTGTACACTTCCGCCATGCTCAACCCCAACACATCCCATATCTGTCGTGAATGTCAAATATACAAGTTGTTCTTTTCTATTGTATTCCCCTAATTATCCAAAATCTACACGGTACACTCCCTCGACGAGCCCGTTCTGCTCTCATCTGATGAATTTGCCCTCCAATTTATTTGTGTCATTTTGCGAAAAACAGGAACTTTCATTCGACGATATCCGTAAATCCGTTATACTGGTATCATACTGCATTCCATTTTGCACGATATAACCGGATAACTGGAGGGTTGATTGTGAAACATGCGCAACGCCTATTCCTGCTTATGATTGTGATGTGTCTCGCCTTTCCAAGCATCATCGCGGCAGCCAACATCCCCGCCAAAAAGGGGCTCATACAGGATACAGCCAAAATGCTTTCCAAAGAAGCGATACCCCAAATCGAAAAGGCGGCTCAAGGCAAGCTGTACACCTTCTATGTGCTGACAATTGCCAATCTGGGCGGAGCGGATCCCGCTTCATATGCGACAGACGTCTACACGAAATGGGACCTTGGCACGGACGACATCCTGCTTCTCTTGTCCAAGGAAGACCGCCGCATAGAAATGAACTTCAACAACGCCATGCTGCAAGAAAAGATCGATGCGCTTCCGAATGACTTGAATGGCGACGGAAAGACGGATCAGAAGCTGACAGAATTTGTCGATGCGAACTTCATCCCTCATGCCAAAGAAGGCAATTTCGCAAAAGCATCAATTCAGCTGATGAAGGCAACCCACGCGTTGAAGCCGGTGGAACCCGTTGCGAGCGAAACAGGAACAGAGGCCAAGCCAAGCGCGAACGAGCAGGCGCCGGCGGTACAGGACGAATCTTCGGTGCAGCAGCATTCAACGGAGCATGCTTCGCCTTCATCAGAGAAACAAGTGAAGCCCGAACTTACCGTTAGCGCCAAAATCAATTGGAGCTTGGTCATTGCAGTTGCCGTCACCCTGCTTCTGCTAGCGGCTCTCGCTGAAATCGGATTTCAGGCGCTGCGCCTGCGCGGGATACGCAAGAAGCTTCCGAAGCTAATGGTTCAAGCCAATCATGGAATGGAAGGCATTCAGCCTTTTGTCGGCCTGTCTCAAGGTGAAACGCTGCAAACAGCCAAGTCCATCGATCATCAACTGTCGAATATGCTGGTTCGGCTCAATGGATTGGAGCAATCGCTCCTGCGCATTCAAATGAGGGAATGGTTGCTGCCGCGCCTGCGCAAGCGGCTCAAGTCCGCTCTGACCGAGATTGCCGAAATGACAGGGCAGGCAACGGAGCTCGCCCAGCAGGTCACTCACATCGAAGAGGTGGATCGCACGTTGAAGCAGACGATTGCCGATGCGGACAGCCGCTTGGACACGCTAAAGACGGCGCTGGCCGCAGAACAAGCGAACCGCGGCTGGCCGCTCGGGGGGCTTGGAATCCGTCAGGATGCGATCGAAGCCGAGCTTGGAAAGAGCAAGCAGCTGGAAATCTTCGATCCGCTCGGCGCGGAGCATCGGGTCAACCATGCCAATGAAACGCTGCTGCGGCTGGAACAGGATGTCTCCTCCATTTCTTCGTTTGCCGATTTATACCGGAGCTTTCCGAATGAAATGGGAGCATGCAGGCAACGCTTCGAACAAATTATACAGGAACATCGCCTCAAGCTCGTTCGAATCGATCCGTACGGCCATGTCGAGCAGGCGCGCCAAGCAAATGAACAAATGCTCGCCTGCCTGCAGCAGGGGGAAATGTCTGGAGCCGCGCAGCAGGTGGAACTCATGCGCCAGCTCTTGAGCGAAGCCGTGCAAATGACGCAACGGCAGGCGGATTTAAAAATCAAAAATGCGAGCGATATCGCTTTAATCGTATCGAAGCTTGCCGGCTATCCCCAGCAGGACGAACAGCTTCAAGGTCTGACCGAACGGGTCCGGCGGATGTACCGGACGAAGCATTGGGAACAGGCATGGCACGATTATCGGGATAAGGTGCCGTACACAGCAGATATCGCAGAGTCGCTGCGTCAAGTGCAGCACTGGTGCGATGAGGAAGTTCAAGAATATGAGATGGCACGGAAAGAGCTTGACCAGATGCTTCATACGCTAGCGGAACTGGATGAACGGGCCGAGCATTACTCTCAGCTGGTACGCAAGCTCGATAGCATGCTGGAGGAAGCAAGACGGAAGCAGGCTGCGGCTGAAACCGCATATGCCAAAGGGCGGCAGGCGATATCCCGGCACAGACTTGTGCATGTCTGGAGCCGTCAGGAAAACAGCTTGGCGAAATTGCAATCCGGCTTGCAGCAGCTGTTCGCCGACGAGCCATACGATCTTGTTCTCTTGGCCGAAGTCAGCAATCAGTTCGTGGCCGAGGCGGAGCAATATTTAGGGGAAATCGAACGGGCAGTCGTTCAAAAGCGGAACGCCGAGCGCGAAATCGATAAATTGGAAAGCCGCTACCATTCCGTCCATTCGCGGGTCAGACGCAAAATAAACGTGTCTCCGTATCAGTCGCAATATTCCAGCGTGAACAACGAAATCAGTCATCTCATGCGGTTAGGCGCCTACGATCAAGCTGCCCGGAGCGCCGCTACATTGGCTGGCATCATCACGGCGATGGACCGGGCATACGATGAGGTCATCCGCGAGGAACGCCGACAGGAAGAGAGGCGCCGTGAAGCCGAACGACGGGAACGAGAGCGGGAACGAGAACGGGAACGTCAAGCGCAACAACGCAACAACCAGTCTTCAAGCGGCTCCAGTTGGATCGGTGGCAGCAATTCTTCCGGCGGCTCCAGCTGGGGCGATAGCAGCAACTCTTCCAGCGGCTCCAATTGGAGCAACAAAAACAACAATTCTTCCGGCGGTTCGAACTGGTAGCATTGCTCCAAAACGGAATGATACCCACCAGCCTTCACCCAAGTATTGAGCTTGGGTGAAGGCTGCTTCTTTTCGGCCGGTCAGCACACAGAATTACAATGTGCCTGCCGCAATTCGCCCTCGGAACAGCACCGCCTTCCGAACCGCTCTTCTCGCCACCGCCTCGGCCGAGCAGCTTGCGTCTACCAATACGAGGTTTGCTTCATCTCCTGCTGCGGGCCAGACTCGCTTCCCTTCCTTATCAAGCGGGGTTATCCCTCCCGTAATAAAGCCTAGCGTCTCCGCAAGCTTCTGCTCCGTCACTCTGCCGAATCGTTCCGCCAGCCGCCCGGCACGCTCCAGAATGTCCCCGGTGCCGAATGGCGACCACGAATCATATATATTGTCGCAACCGACTGCGAGCGATACACCCTTCTCATGCAAGAAATTCACCGGTGGCATCGTGCGGGCGAGCGGAACACTTGTCACAATGGTAACCCCATACTCGGACAGCATCTGTGCGATGTCATCCGCTTCTTGACCAGCCGCATCCCCTAACGCAAAGGCGTGGCTAACCACCACGCGGCCCTGCCAGCCTGCTTCCCCGGCAAGTTCGCACAGCCTCTTTATCGTCTGCAGGCCGACTGCTCCGCCATCATGCAGATGCAGATCAATGTCCGCATCACCCTGCACTGCAATGTCCATCATCGTCTGCAAGGACGTCTCCATGTCGCCATCAACCGTCGCTGGATCGACGCCGCCGATGAGGTCCGCACCGCGCCGGACTGCTTCACGCAACAAATCGCCGCAATCTGTCCGGAGCAGTCCGTGCTGCGGGAACGCGACAATCTCGCAGGTCAACCTGTCATCGTACTCCGCCAACACTTCTTGCACCTCTTCCAGATGACGCAGGCCGACTTCCGGGTAAATGTCCACATGCGTGCGGATATGAGTGGATCCTGCATTGAGCAGCCTCTCAACAAGTATTCGCGCTCTATCCTTCATCGTGGTAGACAAGTGTGGCAGCACGTTCTTCTCAATCTCGAACCGTTCCAAAATGTTCGCTGCCGGTCGTACGGCTCTCCATTCATCACCCAATATCGTCTTATCTAAATGGCAGTGCTTCTCGACAAATGCAGGAAGCGCCAGCAGACCGCGGGCGCTCCGTCGCGGCAAGTCATCATCTAAGCGCATGCTGGCTGGAACAATTCTAGAGATGCGTCCTTGCTCAATAAGCAAATGGCTCGGTTCGATCATCGTACCCGCAATCACTCCAGCTTCATATCGAAAGCTGTGCTCTAACGATACATCAGTCAGCCAATATTTCGCTTCCATCCTCGTTCATCCTCTCACAATTTATCATCAACTATTGCTTGATTACATGCTACCACGCCCAAAAGTATATAAAAAATATTTATAATATCTATTTTGCATATGTATTGTGTATACTTCATCAATGTAAAAGCCCCTATCAAGGTCTTTCAAAGATGAAACAAAACGTTCCGTGTGTGCGGTGGCGCGTTCAGACTGACGGGGATTCGCTTCATCCAACCCTTTGCTTCAATCTCCCCGTCCTTCAGTAGGCTGCATGCCTACGGACGACTCTGGTTAACCGCCAACACAATCGGCCGCTTCATAGAATGATATACGAAAAGGCAATGTGACTTATCCTCGTCGTTATCTCTTCTGACTGTATGGGAGAATGGAGATAAGGGCCATTGTACGGCAGCTCGACTTTTTATCATTTTTATAATGAAAGAAAAACCTGGCCAAGTGGCCAGGTTTGGCGGTATTCCCATTCAAGTTGAGCGATGACATGACATAATGAATCAAGCTACCTCACCGGAATATAGATCCAGATTACGGACTCCTCGTTCTCTGTTCCGCGGAAATCGTCCCCATACATCTCAAAATCATCACGATTATCCAGTTCGTATGACGTACTGTACAACCATGTTCCCCAAATGTATTCGTAACTGTCCCTTAGCAAGGCAGTCGGCCCTCGGTGCCGGAACACCGCGTATTTTCCACATTGAATCGTATATACCAACATGCCGGAAGGGATATCGCCGCATTCAGCGCATTCAAAGCCGACGAATTGCGTAAACTCCGTATCTTCCGTCAAATCGTGCACCGGCATCGCGTCCATCGCCTGACATATGCCGTAGGCGGTACCGCCTGCGCCTGCATTCGTCAACTCCTGCCGCCGCCGAACGAGCTCGGACCACATCAGCGGAATGCGGTTGTCGCGTAAATTCGTGCGTCCCTGCAGGCCGACAAGGGAAATCGCGGTTGTCAGCTCTGTAAGTTCCGGTTCAATGCTGATGTTATCGAAACGGTGCTGCAGCCGCCGGCCGACAAGCGCCCCCTTCTCATTGACGACAGGACGAGCGCTTTTGCGGCGAAATCCGTTCGGGGTGAAACCGAACACTTTCTTGAATGCCCTGCCGAACGCCTCCTGCGATTCGAATTGATAATCAAGCGCGATGTCCAGAATCGGCCGCTGTCCAGCCAATAGTTCCAGTGCCGCTTCCGTCAGCCGCCGCCTGCGAATATAGTCCCCAATCGTCTCTCCGGTCATCACATGAAAGATACGGTGAAAATGATAGTAAGAGACATGCACGGATCGCGACACATCTTCTGCAAGAAGCGGCTGCTTCAGATTAGTCTCAATGTACTGAACAGCACTTTCTATCAAGGACAGATCCATGCCGGTGCCTCCTTTTTTTCGTTATACTAGCTTCCAGAAGTCGGGACCTGCCTCCCGATGCTCCACCTGTACATTCACCTTCGCAAAAGGAAGCTGTTCCCCCATCCGTAAAGTATACCACGGGTTCATGAGCGGCGAACCGAAGCAAACGTCCAGCGAACGTTCCTCAAGATCAAAGAGGACGGAATGCAGCGTGCCGAACCATTGGCGGTAATTGTGCACGGTCAGGCCGTGCGGATACTCAGTCTCTACCATCGCTTTCAAGTCTTGCTTGCCAACCGAATCCTGCTTCTCGAGCATGTCATTCAACAGTCTGTGACGGATGACGGAATGGTTCAACTTGCGCGGTTCGAGCCGTTCCACTTCCGCAAACAGAGGATGGTTCGTCGCAGTAACATACGGCTGACTGGAGCTCCCGTCCGTGTCATGTACCGCCAGCTTGCCATCGAACGTCTCGATGAGCGCAGCCGCCCCTGACGGATCTGCTATAATCAGGTTCATGTTCGAGGCGATTGGCATGTCCCGAATCGCATCCACCGCTTCTGCCGTGCTCCGGCACTGCTCCAGCACCGTGCGCACGACTGCCCAGAACTGCAATCCGCGCACCTTCGCAGGCCGCATGCCCTGCACTTCACCTACTGGCTGCCCGCAAGCCGAGAACGTGACGCATAGACCATGCTCGTTCATGCCTTCGGTGCGCCCGAACAACGATGCGGAGAATCCTGTATGCCGATACAGACCTTGAATGTCCGTATAGCAAAGCCGCATATCCGTAAGCTCCGGCGATAAATCATAATTGCGCAGCACGTAAGTCCGGCCATCCGTTGATTTGCCCGGCAGCACGGCGCAGTGGCTACAGCCCGCCTGAATGTCCGTCCCTGCATAATAGGCCATCCGCCCGGGATCCAGACCTATCGCCTCGGCCGCGCCGTGAATCTCGTCATTGATGCCAGGGCAATACTGGTCCAGTAGCTTAATCGTCTCACGCAGCCGCGGCTCCGGCAGGCGCTCCTGCAATGCTATCATGGGCATAAAAGCCGGATGTTCCACGGCAAACATGCCTTGCTGCTTGCCTGCTTCCTTGCTTGTTCCATTCAACTGTGCGAAATAACCTGTGACCTCTTGCATTCTGTATCCTCCTCTTTCCTGTTCAACAGGATATCTTCATTGTATAAAAGCAGGCTGCGGCCGTTTGGACCGTTTTTGCTGTTTTGCCGCTGCGAGTTGTTATATAGGAAAAACATATATTATATTAAAAATACGAATGAAGAGGATATGAAAGTACAAGAAATAGATCAGTATGGCGCGGTTCATGCGCCAAAGGGAGGCATCTGCACAATGGACATTAGACAATTGCGCTATTTTATTGCGATTGCCGAGGAGCGGCAGATTACGGCTGCGGCGAACCGGCTTCATATAGCCCAGCCCCCGCTCAGCCAGCAGCTGAAGCAAATGGAGACCGAGCTCGGCGTAACGCTCGTCCTGCGAAACGGAAGGACTCTGGAGTTGACGGAAGCAGGGCGGTCCCTGTATCGTCATGCGCTGCACATAACGAAACGGATGGATGAATCTGCGGCAGAAGTGAAGGAAATCGGCAACGGTCTGCGCGGTCAGCTGACGATCGGCGTAAACACGCTATCGAATGTCCGGCTGCCGGCGCTCCTGCGCGCCTTCAGGGCGACCTGCCCGAACATCACGTACTCGATCCGGCAGAACGAGTCAGCCCAGCTGTGCAGCATGGTCAAGGATCGGACGCTCGAGCTTGCCATCGTCTGGCTTCCGCTCGAGCTGAGCGATTTCACCGTCCTGCACTTGCCTGCAGAGCCGTTCTATTATATTACTTCAGAACCTCCTGCTTCCAACTCTGCATCCGTGACGTTCGAGGATATTGCGCATCGGCCGCTTATTCTGCCGAGCACGCA
Source organism: Paenibacillus sp. OSY-SE (assembly GCF_000283315.1). Classification (NCBI taxonomy): domain Bacteria; kingdom Bacillati; phylum Bacillota; class Bacilli; order Caryophanales; family Paenibacillaceae; genus Paenibacillus; species Paenibacillus sp. OSY-SE. Next base: position 7,754 of record NZ_ALKF01000198.1, read on the forward strand.
GGGACTTGGGGTATATTACACGATAATGGAACAGTTTGCGCGCCGACAGCTGACGCCGGACATCGTCTGCGAATGCTCTGATATTGCGATGTTAATGACGTTGGTGTCATCCGGCTTCGGAGCAGCCGTCGTACCCGCATCCGTGTTGCGCCTGCAGCCATTCTCCGGCATTCATTCGCTGGAGATCGAAGGATCACAGCCTGCATCCTCCGCGCTCATCTGGCTGAAGGATCATTATGTCTCGAAGAGCGCGCGCAGCTTCATCGAACTGTTGAAGAACACGCAGGAATAAGGAGTAACAGCTTTCTTTCGGAACTCGCCATAGACGGTTGATGCAGCGCCATATCCTTCACTTGTCCGTCTGTATCTGCCGCTCTAACTGCAGGCTGGAAACCAAGCGGCAGCAGTTGGCTTAGCATAAGCAGCACCGCCAACCTTGCTCCAATTCTTCGTGGAACCCTCCCTCGCCTTTCATGCCACTCACCTTTCCCATGTGGAGTAGTAAAGCGCATTGTAAGCGCTCGCGGTTAAAGATAAAATGGTATTGCCGAAAGGTAAATTTGTTATTTTCAGATGGGTTGTGTTTATTTGTGATTTGGGACAAAATCCGCAACGACGAGCACATCCATATGTCGGGCCGAACGAAGAATCGCACCCACTACGGACCCGTGCAGCAGCGCATGCAGCCATCCGCGTTTAGATTGGCCGATAATGATTTGCGTGCTCTTTTTTTCGTTGGCCTTGTTCAGCAGCAGCTGCGGAATGTCCCGCGGAGAATGGGACGCATGCGCTTCGAATGTTCCGCCCAGACGCTTGGTCAATGCTCGCAAGCTCTCCAGCCGCGGATGCAGCGATTCGGGAATGCTCATCTCGTCATGGACATATGTGACGATCCATTCCGCCTTCAAGCGATAGGCAATGCGGAACCCCCTCCGAATAAGCCGCTCTGCATTCGGGCTGGCCGTCACGCCGACGAAGATGACCTCTCGTCTTCGCCATGGACCGCGCAAGGAGTCGTTGCGATCCCAAGACTCCAGCTTCTCATCGACATCGTCCGCGATTTCCCGCAGCGCCAGCTCGCGCAGTGCGATGAGATTGCCGGTCTTGAAAAAGTGGTTCAACGCTTGATCCACCTTGTTCAGCGCATAAATCTTCCCTTCCCTCATGCGCTGCTGCAGTGATTTCGGCGCTACGTCAATCAGCTCCACCTCGTCTGCCATATTCAAAATACTATCCGGCACCGTTTCCCGAACCCGGACCCCGGTAATTTGTTCGATCGCGTCGTTCAAGCTTTCCAAATGCTGCACATTGACCGTAGAGATGACCGAAATGCCTGCGTCCAGGATGGCTGATACGTCTTCGTACCGTTTTTTGCGCTTGCTTCCCGGCACATTCGTATGGGCCAGCTCATCGACCAGCACAACTTCGGGATTGCGCCGGATTATCGCTTCTGTATCCATCTCTTCGAGCTCAAATTCGCGATAACGCACCTGTTGACGCGGAATCGCGCACAGATCTCCCACCTGCTCCATCGTCTCTTGACGTTCATGCGTTTCCAGAAGACCGATGACGACATCGATCCCTTTGCGCAGCAAATCGTTCCCTTCGCGCAGCATTGTGTACGTCTTTCCAACACCTGGGGCCGCGCCAATATATACTTTAAACGTCCCTCGCTTCATCTGTTTAATTTTTTGCTCCATTTCTTTATTGCTCAGCCTGCGGTACCAATCGCGTTCCGACTCCTGATCATTGCGCTTCGTGGGAAGAATCCGCTCACCTTCCTTATTCGAGCGGTCAGCTACGAAAAAAACGTCGATGTTGTGGATTCGTGTCAATACATTGTTGACGATCGAACCCCGCCAGAACTCTTGCCAAGGCGTCTGCTTCGAATGGCCGATAACGATACGCGTGGCGTTATGCTCCATCGCGTACCGGACCAGCACCTTCGGAATGGCTCTGCGTGAAGGCACATGCAGTTCTTCGAATGAGGCCCCGATTTTGTCGGTCAGCTTCAATATAGAGCGCTTGAATGCTGCCGCGTCCTTCGTGAGCGGCCGCTGCGGATTCACAAGGGATACAACCCATAGGTCGCCATTCAATCGCTTGGCAATCTGTTGTCCGCGGCGGACATGAATGGAGCCGTTCCAATAGTACTGGGCAGATACCAAAATTCGTTCAGCCGTGCCGGAAGGCCCTGCCAAGCCTAACTGTTCCCTGTGCTTCTGCAGAGACTCATTCACATCTTCAGCTACAAGTCTGAGTGCCAATTCCCGCAATTTACCCAAGTTCCCGCGCTGGAACAGCGAGGCATCGGAATGATATCCTAGATTGCCTTCAGACACCCTCGTCAAAATCGTCTCCGGCGTGACGTCAATCAATCTCACTTCGTCCGCGAGATTGAGCACATCCGCCGACACCGTCTCCTCTACCGCAATACCGGTCAAGCGGCGGGCGATCTCTGTCGCCCCTTCCAATTCATACACGTTAACTGTAGTGATGACGCTGATTCCGTGCTGCAACAAATAGCGAATGTCTTCTTCACGTGTCGCAAACGGGGCACCTTTGCGGTTGCGGTGAGCCAGGCCATCGGTCAGCACGACTTCCGGATTCCGTTCGATGAGCGCATCCACGTTCAAATCTTTGCGTTCCACGCCGCCTTTGTGCCAGTGCATGCTCGGTATCCGTTCCAAGTCGCCGATTTGCTCGATCGTTTCCGGTCTTTGATTCGTAGATACAGCGCAAATGACGATATCAATACCTTGCTTCTTCAACATCTGTCCTTCGCGCAGCATATGATACGTCTTCCCCGAGCCGCTGACTGGACCGATATATACTTTTAATTTCCCGCGCCGGATGTCAGAGATGGATGCAAGAATTTCCTCTGGAGCTCTACGGCGAAAGCTGTCCATTGAAGTTTCCCCTTTCCAGCAATTGTCCAAGTCGCAACTTTACAAATATTAATAAAAAAAATCGACTGCGGTGCCCGCTCTTTATGCAGCGCTTGCTCCACAGATGTGAAGCAGGGCGCTCAACCAAGTAATGGAAGCGGCTTTATTTTTTCATCATCTCATCTACAGCCAAGTTCAGCTTCAGCACATTGACCCGCGGTTCGCCAAAGAGGCCAAGCGAGCGCCCTTCGGTATGCTGCGCAACGATCTTGTCGAGCTCGGCTGCTGGAATTCCCGTCAGCTTGCTTATTCGTGGAATTTGCACTTCCGCCGAATCCGGAGTGATGTGAGGATCCAATCCTGAGCCCGAATTCGTAATCAAATCTGCCGGCAGCTCGCTTACCGGCACATCGGGATTGCTCTTCTGCCAATCCGCAACCGATTGCTGCACCCGCTTCACCAGTTCAGGATTAGACGGACCGTAGTTGTTCGATCCCGATGCATCCGCCGCATATTCAATGCTGGATACGCGTCCTTGGAAATAATGCGGGTCCGTAAATTTCTGCCCGATTAATTCCGATCCGATAATTCCGCCTTCCGCATTCTTGATGAAGCTTCCTTCCGCATAGCCGGGCATAAGGAGCTGTGCCAGACCAGTGCATACTAATGGATAAATAATTCCGCACATAATAATAAACAAAATGCCGATTCTGACAATCGAAAATAGATAAGAGCTTCCGGAAACATCCGCTGCCGTTTGATTAGTCATTGGTTTCATCCTTTTTCATTCCTCTCTATATCCATAGATTTACGGCCATATCGATAAGCTTGATGCCAATGAACGGAACGATAATTCCGCCCAGACCGTAAATGATGATGTTGCGGCTCAACAGCTGCGACGAGCTCATCGGTTTGTACGTTACACCTTTCATCGCCAACGGAATGAGCAGCGGAATAATGATCGCATTGAAGATTAACGCCGACAAAATCGCCGAAGTCGGGGAACCTAGTCCCATTATGTTCAAAGCCTCCATCTGCGGAATTGCAAGTGTGAACATCGCCGGGATAATGGCAAAATACTTCGCCACGTCGTTCGCAATACTGAAGGTTGTCAGTGCGCCGCGCGTCATAAGCAACTGCTTGCCGATTGCGACCACTTCGATAATTTTGGACGGGTCGGAGTCTAGATCGACCATGTTCGCCGCTTCTTTCGCCGCCACGGTGCCGCTGTTCATCGCAAGTCCCACATCCGCTTGCGCCAAGGCTGGCGCATCATTCGTCCCGTCACCGGTCATAGCGACCAGCTTTCCTTCAGCTTGTTCGCGGCGAATGACCGCAATTTTGTCTTCCGGCTTGCTCTCCGCAATGAAATCATCCACGCCTGCTTCCCGTGCAATCGTGGCAGCGGTAAGCGGATTGTCGCCCGTGCACATAATCGTCTTGATGCCCATTTTGCGCAGCTGGTCGAACCGTTCCTTCATGCCCGGCTTCACCGTATCCTTCAAATAAATGATGCCGTACATGACATTGTCGACAGCGACTGCCAGCGGCGTGCCGCCCTCCCGCGCAACCGCGTTCGCTTTGTCATCCAAGTCGGCGGGAATGACACCGCCTTGCGCAGCCACCCATGTCTTCACGGCGTCAACCGCCCCTTTGCGCACTTGGCGTCCATCCAGTAAATCGATGCCGCTCATCCGAGTTTCCGCTTTGAATTCGATAAATTCGCCGCCTTCCGCAAGAGAGGCTTCATACGAAAGCTGCTGTTTCTTCATCAGCTCGATGACCGATCGACCCTCCGGCGTTTCATCCTTCACCGAGCTGATCGCTGCCCATTCTGCTACTGCAGCGAGCGATTGGTCGCAGACAGGAATGAATTCGCTTGCCATCCGGTTCCCGAACGTAATCGTGCCGGTCTTATCGAGAATCATCGTATTAATATCTCCAGCCGCTTCTACCGCTTTACCGGACATCGCCAGTACGTTGAATTGGGTCACGCGGTCCATCCCGGCGATCCCGATAGCGGACAACAGCCCGCCAATCGTCGTCGGAATGAGGCAGACAAGCAGGGAAATGAGCACTGGAATTTCCAATTCGATTCCTAAATAATTCGCTATCGGGGCAAGCGTCACGACAACGATGAGGAAAATGAGCGTCAAGCTGATAAGCAACGTGTTCAATGCGATTTCGTTCGGCGTTTTCTGCCGCTTCGCCCCTTCGACGAGCGATATCATCCGATCCATGAACGATTCGCCCGGGTCACTCGTAATCTTCACCGTAATCTTGTCGCTGACGACCCGAGTGCCGCCGGTGACGGAACTGAAATCTCCGCCCGCTTCCTTGATGACCGGGGCCGATTCACCGGTAATCGCGGATTCATCAACCGAAGCCAGACCTTTAATAACTTCACCGTCACCCGGAATCATTTCGCCTTGCGCTACGATGACGATATCCCCTTTACGCAGTTCGGCCAACGATACAACCTTGATTCCATTGCCGACTACTTTGTTCGCGACGATATCTTTCTTCGCCTTCTTCAACGAATCCGCCTGCGCCTTGCCCCGCCCTTCGGCGAGGGCCTCTGCGAAGTTGGCGAACAGCACGGTAAACAACAAAATAAAGAACACGGTCACGTTAAAACCGATACGCTCCTCCGCGCCAAAAACTTCTGGCAAAAGCACCATGAGAAGAACGACGAGCGTTCCCAATTCAACCACGAACATGACCGGATTTTTCATCATGATTACGGGATTGAGCTTCTTAATACTATCTATCGCAGCTTGCTTGATCAATTCGCCGGTTAACAACGATTTTTTGTTGGCTGAGTTCATTTCCGTTTCACCTCATCTACTAGTTCCTGATCAAAAGGGATATTATTGAACAACCTCTACTATCGGAGTGTCAGATGTTCCGCAATGGGTCCCAATACAAGCACGGGCAAGAAGGTCAGTGCGCCGATAATGAACACGGTTCCGACGAGGATGGCCGTATACAGCGCATTGTCCGTACGAAACGTTCCGATCGTTTCTGGTATCCACTGCTTCTTAACCATCGAGCCTGCTACACCGAGCAGCGCAATAATCGAGATATACCGTCCGAACAGCATAACCAGGCCCGTAGAAATATTCCAAAATGGCGTGTTGTCTGCCAGCCCCTCGAATCCAGATCCATTGTTTGCTGCCGACGACGTAAACTCATACAGCACTTGAGAGATGCCGTGATAACCCGGATTGGTTATGGATCCCCTGCCCAAATCGGTCAGGAAAGCGATCGCCGTTGGAACTAAAATAATGAACGGATGGGCCAAAATAGCAATCGCCACCAGCTTCATTTCCCTGGCCTCAATCTTGCGCCCCAGAAATTCCGGCGTTCTCCCGACCATAAGACCGCACAAGAACACGCCCAGTATGGCATACATCAACATATTGACCAAGCCGACACCGTCTCCGCCGAACACGCAGTTCAGCATCATTTGCCCCAGCGGCACTAAGCCGCCGAGCGGCGTTAATGTATCATGCATATTGTTGACTGTGCCGGTCGTAGCTGCCGTCGTTACGGTCGTGAATAGGGCGGATTGGGCAATGCCGAAGCGCACCTCCTTCCCCTCCATGCTGCCTTGCGCAGCATCGATGCCAAGTGCGTTTATCGCCGGATTGCCTTGGCTTTCCGCATAATAGGCCAGCGACAAAAACATGAGAAACAGCATGCTCATCGCACCGAAGATGACCCACCCTTGCTTCTGATTGCGGGCAAATTTGCCGAAGGTGTAAGTCAATGCAGCCGGGATGCACCACATCGATAATATCTCAATCACATTCGTAAGCGGGTTCGGGTTCTCGAACGGATGAGAGGAGTTCACCCCGAAAAATCCGCCGCCGTTCGTACCCAAGTGCTTAATCGACACCAGCGAGGCAACCGGGCCCCGCGCAATTGATTGCACGTCTCCTTGCAGCGTTGTCGCCTGCACCGTAGCCCCGAAGGTTTGCGGAACTTGCAATGCAACAAGAATAAGCGTCACAACAACTGCGAGTGGCAGCAGTAAGCGCGTATGCGCCTTGACAAAGTCAACGAAAAAGTTGCCAAGCGTATTTCCTTTGGACGTAATCCCGCGAATAAAGGCGATGGCCACGACGATACCGGTGGCCGCTGACGTGAACATCATCATCATAATGACCGCCATTTGCGAGAAATAGGTCAGCCCGGATTCACCGCTGTAATGCTGTAAATTCGTGTTTGTCATAAAGCTGATAATCGTATTGAACGAGAGTGTCGGCTCCATATTGTCGATGCCGTTCGGATTCAGCGGCAGCAGCTTCTGCACTCGCAAAATGATATATCCTAGCACGACCAGCACAATGTTGGTCAAAATCAAACTGAGCGTATATTTCTTCCACGACATGCTGGAGCGGTTCTTCAGACCCGCAATGCCATAAATGACATTCTCGAACGGTGTAAACAGCTTGTCGGTCCGGTTCGGTTGATTAGAGAACACATGGTACATATAGCTCCCTAATGGTTTGACAAGTAGAAGCAGCAGAATAAGAACCGCCGCAATTTGCAAAATCCCCATGGATAGGCTCCCCCTCTAATGTATAAGTCCGTCGTTCGGTTAAAATTTTTCCGGATGAATCAGCGCGTAAATTAAGTACAGGAACAGAAACACGATACAAATGGTGAGGAACATCATCGTTCGTCTCCTCCCGTTTGTTCGACAACTTTGCCGCACCATGCCAAAAATCCGCAGAACATGGAAAAGGCAAGGGCTAGAGCAGCAATCATATATAGATCAGACATGTGACAACCTCTCTTCATTAGCATTGTTTTTAACACGCAATCGTGCTCTCACGCCCAAAAAAGGCAATAAAAAAGAAACCTGCGAGAAAAGGAACTTTCTCGTGGTTTCCGGGCACAGTCTATTAAACCGTGTCACACACGACGATCGTTGCCTCTCTCCGTACGCTTACGAGGTTAGCTGACGGATTCGGGCGCGAGAGTCGCCCTACCGACAGTGAACTGTCGGATTCACCCCGTGAGCTCGGTCAACTATGCGCCCAAGCTCGTTGGTTCCCCCGCTTTCTGCTTTACAGAAATTAAGCGATAAATTTGAAAAGGTACAAGCTATGATTTTCATTATTTTCATGGGAAGACAATAAAAAGCCACAGAGGCATAAACCCTGTGGCCGATTAATCGATCACGAGTCCTCATCCTCTCTCCTACGCTTACGAGGTTAGCTGACGGATTCGGGCAGTGAGAGTTGCCCTACCCCGGAATTAGACCCATGGAATCCAATTCCGCAGGATTCACCCCATGACCGTTCTCCGACTCTCACATCGGAATTCGATCAGATGTTGGTTCCCCCGCTTTCTGCTGTGCAGAAATTAAGCGATTCAGAATGCTGAACGGATAATTTAATTCATGAACGTATATTACGTCTCGGCAGTTACTTTGTAAAGCAGCCAAATTTCCAAAAATGACTAGAAAACGGCAGCTTTTGGTCTGCCAAAATCGATTTACACTTCTAAATCCATTTATCGCGTTCATTATCTCGTTCTTGCTCGGTATTTCAGAATACTTCCTCTATAGGGCGCATCATATGAGCACAGTCTCCCTTCACCCATTTTGCGCAGAAATCGTGATGCGGTTTCTGCATTTTCAGAAAACATTAGCTTTTCGAAGAAACAACCGTAAAATCGCGAAATAAACAGTTCCTATTTGTAAACAAAACCAATTTCCCAGCCGATTCGATGAAAATATACGGTTTTTTAACTGTTTTCACATTGTACAAAGCATAAAGGAAAGGAGTAAGATACGTGTCGTACACCATCATTCTTTCGATCGCTGAATTCTTGAAGCAAGGAGCGGGGGACCCATCAGGACCTTTTCTGACTTGGTTTAACTTGGTCCATCGGGGTGAATCCGATTGGCAAGCTTGCCGTCGGCAGGGCGACTCCTACGTCCGAATCCGTCAGCTAACCTCGTAAGCGTAGCGGGAGAGGCACATGATTACCTGCGCAGTGTCTGTCATTCGCAGCCTGATTGTTCAATTATGCCGCAGCAACCCGCGGCAATCAGTCATGATGGCTTCGCTGCGCGCAAGACAATGCCTGGAGGGAATGAACATGGCAAAGCAGCAAGCGGAACGAATCATTAGCAATTTGGAATTGTATCAAATATCTGTGTCGTCCGGACACGGATTGGAAGGCGGCTCAAGGCCGCTAACGTTGGTATTGAAAATTTCCTGCGCAAACGGCGCCGTTGGTTGGGGTAAGTTACTGTTTTATCATACTGCTCCGCACTTTGATCTCATTCACTGGTCGCGGCGGCTGGATCAGGTAAAAGGGAAAACTGTAGTGGAAGCATTCGAGCTTGTGGAGGAGATGAAGGGAACGTGGTGCTTTGAGAAAGTTCAGCTTGCAAAGCTCGCCTTAAGGGATTTACTTCCTCTGTCCAGACACCGTTTCTGTCCAAAGGAACGCCTCTTAATGGAGAGATCGCAAGCCTATTATTGCATTATCTGAATGAGCTGCGGATAAACAGCGAAAGCCCCCAAAATTGGGGGCCGTATGTATATTTGAACTCAATGAATAAGTCAGGCTGCTTGCTCCGCAAAAGAAGAGGCCGAGTATTTAAATGCGAGATAACCGAGGTAAGCATATACAGCTACAGAGATCAGGGAATTAACACTAATGGCCATAAAGGGAAACAAAATCAGAACGGCTTTCGCCCAAAGGCCATACGGCAAATACTTGATATCGCTGGATATAAGCGTCAGCCATACTCCTAGCAGAAAGGAATAACCGGCAACCGCGCTTAACGGAATCGTATAAAACATAAAGTCCAAGACACCATAGCTGGAATAGGGCAGCACCTTGAACAGTAAAGCTTGAAGAAACCCGACTCCTATCCCGCCAAATAATAAATACAGCCTAAAAGGCGAAAGAACTTGAATAAATGAAAAGGACAACAACCAGGTTCTCAATTCACGAATTACATTGGAAAATTGCTGCATCGACAAAGACCTCCTTATGATTGCATATCGGCCGGTACCGGCGCTGCTTCTTCGGGAAATTGATGTCTGCATCCCGAACAGAACCGGGTATCTCACGGTACGACTTGGCCGCAAACGCAATCTTTTTCATCGGACGACTCTTGTGTATCCACGACCTGCATTTGTATTGCGCTTTTCGTCATACACTCAAATAATTCAACAGGACTTAAAGCACAAAAAAAAGGATAAATGACAGGTATTGAAGCCGAAGTGAATTACCTCATTTATCCTTATGCATGAATTTATAGTGAAGCGCCCTTATCGCGAGCCGGACGGACAGGCGTATTTCCCGAATTGACGACAATCATGACGATTGTCAACTCCGCCGCCACTCCTAGCGATTGGGCAAGCGCACCGATCGTGCCGTTCCATCCAGGCGTCATCCAGACACATAAGATGAGAGTCGCAATCGTAAGAACGACGTTCCCCATTTGAGATCTCATCATCATTTTCGTCTGTCCGCGCATCATGATGATTCCGTTGCCATAGTCGATCCACGGAAAAATGAAGCTGTACAGCATGAGGACCCGTAGCGTGTCTAGGCTCGCACGCATCAATTCCTCGTTCGCCCCCATCACCTGCGTCAATATCCATGGTCCAATCGGTGTGAAGCTGAGCAGAGCCGTCAGCAACCCGGGAAGAAAGGCGAGTGTAAACGCAAAGCGTTTGACTTTCCTGCTATCCTTCGCATAGAAATTGAGCACGATCTGATGCAAATACGTAAAAAAACTGAGCACAAGCAGGTTAATGCTGCTCGCAAGCGCAAACGAAGCAACCGCAAGCTGCTGTTCCGCCGTTTTCCCCAGCATGGCATTGATAGATGGTCCGATCAGAACGGCAATAAAGGATGAATATAATAGCGGCTTATAGAATTTGAAAATATGGGATCGGTTCGTAATGGCGTGACCTTCCACCTTATCGGGAATGCTATGTCTCAACAAGTTGCGTCCCTCCAACCAAGCGACCAGACATTCTATAGCCATCCCCGACAAAAAAATGATAGCTCCAGCCTTGCCGCTGTTCACACCCGTCCGAATAAAATACAGCGACAGACCATACATGGCAGCCAAACGGATTATCATCCCGATGGTCAGCCACTTCGTCCGCATATTATAAATAATGATGCCATGATATAAGCAGCGGATTCCCGAAAATATACTGACGAACATTAATATCCGGTATACACCAAGCGTCGGCTCTAAGGCTGCCTCCTCCACGCCGAAGAAGTGGCGAAATACGACCGTACCGAGCGGAGTGTATGCAATAATCGTGTTGAGCAGCATAATGCAGGCCAACACATAGTTGCTGATTGAGGTCATCGCCCGGAAAGAATTCCGATCCCGAACCAAGGTTGAGCAGGTCTGTCTAAGCAGAATGCCCGGCCGCTCCGTCAAGCTGTACAGGCTCAATGCGATGGCATAGGTAGAAATAATAAATTCCGGATTCGGTGACCTTGCAAGCGTACTGTTAATAATGACGTGGGATACCGTAACAAGAGTAGAAGAGAATCCTAAGGGCAGGAAAAAGGCAAGCATCTGCTTATACGTTACGGGATGTTCAGATATCGAGCTGTCATTCATGTTGTGTCCTCATTCAATATGATCGATTTGTAAAGCCTGAGTTCTAGTATACTGAACACGGCCAGAAGTACCAATGAGCAATTTCCCGTCAATTCGTGAAAAAAGCCCCTGCTCGTTAATGGAGCAGGGACTTTCATCACTACAAAGTAAACTTGCGCAGCTCTTCTTGCAATTCCTTCATTTTCCGATTCAACACGACTGCAGAATCCGAAATCTCTTCGACGATTGCCAATTGTTCTTCGGACGAAGCGGCCACGCTCTGCGAACTTTCTGATGAGCTTCTTGCAATTTCCGCCAGATTCTCAAGGGAAGCCGCCACCTCTTCACTGCCAGCGGACATTTCTTGAGCTGCGGCAGACACTTCTTGAACCTGTTCAGTAACATCTTGCACAGATGTCCATAACAGTTGAAAGTTATCGCCTGCGACCTGAACGATTTTCGCCCCTTCCTGCACCTCAATCGCGCTGTTTTCCATCGCTTCCGCCAACTGTCTCGTATACTTCACGACGGAATGGAGCATTTCGGCGATTTGCTCTGTCGAAGCCTTCGTTTGTTCGGCTAGCTGCCGCACTTCTTGCGCAACCACACCGAAGCCCCGTCCGTGCTCGCCCGCTCGCGCCGCCTCTATGGAAGCATTGAGCGCCAACAGATTCGTCTGCGTCGCTACATTGCCGATAATGCCAACAACCTGTTCAATCTGCTTCGATTGTTCGGTTAACGACTTCGTAATCTCCACGGAACGGTGGACAGAGTTGTTGATATGATTCATCTGCTTCATCGTCTGCTGCACGACTTCATTACCTTGCTGCGCCGCACCTGCTGCCTCAAGGCTGAGCTCTGACACCGTCGCAGTTGATTCGGCGATCCGTTGAATGCCGATCGCGATTTCCGACATCGCCGCTTTGCTCTCTTCCGCACCCTGCAGCTGTGTCTCCGAGCCGGAGGCGACTTCCTGAATGGAGCCGGATATTTCATGACTCGACTGAGCCGTTTGCTCCGCGATAATCGATAGTTGATCTGACGATTCAGCCACATGGTCCGCCGTAGACTTTACATTCGCAACAAGCTGCTTAATGTGGGTCATCATCACATTGAAGTTGTCTGACAGAACGCCAATCTCATCTTTGGACGTGACCGGGATCGTCACGGTCAAATCGCCGTTCGCCGCCCGCTTCGACAGCTCGGACAATTCCTTCAACGGCAGGATAAGGCGGCGGATCAGCAAGACAATAATAGCAATAAACACGGCACCGGTAGCCGCTCCGACTCCAACCGTTTTCCACAGCATCACGTTCAGGTCGTCATTAATTGTTTCATTATTGAAATCGACGGCAAAAATCGCTACGGTTTGATTTTGTTTGTTCTGGATTGGTTTAAAGACGGTAATCCATTCCCCATCCTCATCCTCGTACATGTCGCTAAGCCCGGTGCCCGTCTCCTTCATGTCCTGAACCGCTTGAATAAGCTCGGGCGGAAGCTCGTAGTTGTCACCAGGCTTTATGCCCGTGTCAATGAAAGACTGGCTCCCCTGCAGCAATTTCAAATACGATTTCCCATCCTGTTCGATCATTTCGGGAAAGAGCAAATACGTATTGCTGATGAAATTGTCCCGAATCATGCCATTCAAGCTATTATGTATCCATGCAATACTCTGATCCTTGACATATTGCAATGCGTCTAACGATTTTAGCTTCTCGGCCGCTCCGGCGATGCCCTCCCATTCGAGTTCGATTTGTTTGGTAAGGGTCGTATGGAGAGAAGATAGTTCTCCATTGTAAATGCTCCGTTCCATCATGTAAGAGAAGGTCGTGAACACACCTGACATGACAGCGAGAAGCACCGTCATAGCGACGACAGACTTGAATACCAGACTTTTGTTTCTCATAGATTAGCCCCCTTTTGACTGATGAGCAGGTTGAATACGGGCTGTTCCTTGCGTTGTCGCCGGTGTACACGTACCGTATGTCTGCTGTAGTAGCAATTTTACCAGCTATATATCGTCAATATTCGACAAAAATGAATAGCGATAATTTAAATTTTAAATAAATTTTATGTGAATTTTTCTTTACAAAAAAAAAAGCGCGCCCCTCTTTAGAAGATGACACGCTTACCCATACCGCTTCCGATTCGGGACATGAAGCCAGTTCATGATTGCAGCGCCTTGCGGACGCTTAATATATATTTGGATTGATCGAGCGGATTGACTCCTCGCCGCGGGCAAGTAACCGAGATGTCCGGCGGACATTGTTCATATCTGTCAAAAAAGGTTGCGATCGTGCCGCGCCCTTTCGTCATGGAGCCAAGCTTGATCGGATAGTCTAACGAGGTGGCCGCCGGCATCCTCCCTTCCAGCGTCATCCGCCCGCCATGCGGAACCGGGGCTTCGAATACACCGCGCATTTGCACAAGATCATTCATTATTTTTCCCCCGAACTCTTCGGGCACTGTAATGCGGAATTGCAGCATCGGCTCCAGCAGCCTCGTTTCCGTATTGACAAGCCCGTCCATAATGCCCATCGGCGTCGCTACGGCAAAATCGAGCGGGTGCGTATGCCATACATGGTGTTCCCCTTCGATAAGAGTCACCTTCAGGTCGACGACTTCCCAGCCGTGCAGCCCTTGCTGCAAAGCCTGAGGAACGCGGCGCGCCACTTCATTCTGATATTGCGGCAGTAAGTTCTCGGCACGAACCTGCGAGTCGTACTGCAGACCGCTTCCGCATGGGCCCGGTTCGATTTTGAAGCGGAGCACAGCCCAGCATGGCTTCGGCATCGTGTATGCGATAAAGCCTTCTCCCTCATGCTTCGGCGTTTCCTTATAGATGACTGAAGGTTGTCCGAAAGTCACGTCCAGACCGAACCGCGTATGCAGCAGGCTGGACATAATTTCAAGCTGGATTGGCCCCATCACTTTGAGATGCAGCTCACGCTCATCCTGCAGCCATTGCAGGTCCAATAGCGGATCTTCGTCTGCCAGCTCCTGGAGCGCTGCCACTGTTCTCGGATAATCCTGCTCGTTCGCCCAGTGAACCTGTACCTTCAGAAGAGGCACGGCAAGCCGCATAGCCTGCTTCACCCCTGCGCGACAGCCAAGCACGTCACCGATGCGGACGCGATGCATTCCGCAGACGGCGGCGATATCTCCCGCTTCCAGCATACCGGTATCCTTGGCCTTGTGTCCGTCGACTTTGCGAATCTGCGTCACTTTCTCCTCAACGCCAAGCGTATCATTGAAGACGACATCCCGATTGTGAATAATCCCATTAAACAGCCGCACATAGGCCATGCGTCCCATCGTCTTGTCACGTTCAATCTTGAACACGATACCTGACAGCGGAGCATCTAGCGTTCCCGACGGGTCTGGTAAATAATCGACGACGGCATCCATCAGCGCGCTCACGCCGATGCCTTTGCTGGAAGCGCCGAACAGCACCGGAAACAACTCGCATCTGTGCGTAAGCGCCGTCAAATGCAGTTTCCACTCGTCAACGTTCACATTTTCCCCGTTTAAATAGCGTTCCAATAGACCTTCATCGCATTCCGCGATAGCTTCGATCAGCTGCTTTCGTTCCTCTTCGGGCACAAAAGGGTCCGCTCCCCATAAATCCTGTCCGCCCAAGAAGCTGTCTTCCCGGCCGGCCGGTGACTGGATCGGAACGGCATGCGCAGTTAAGTATTTGCGGATGCCAAGAAGAACCGTGTCGGCGTCAGCTCCAATGCGATCCATTTTGTTTACATAAATGATTGTCGGAATGTTTAAGCTGCGAAGCGCTTGCCAGATGATTTCCGTCTGCGCCTGCACCCCTTCCACCGCCGACACGATAAGCACCGCGCCATCCATGACATGCAGCGAGCGCTCGACTTCCGACAGAAAGTCGACATGTCCCGGCGTATCAACCATATTGATAGCTGCATTCCGCCAATGGAACGTCGTAGTCGCCGCCCGGACCGATATGCCTCGCTCCCGTTCCACGTCAAGCCAATCGGTCTGCGCCGTTCCCGCATCCACACTTCCCAACGCGCGAATTTGCCCGCTTTCATATAACATATGCTCGGTCGTCGTCGTCTTCCCGGCATCCACATGGGCGAACACGCCCACATTGCGCCGGACTACTGTTGTTTTAGCCATGCTGCTTCCCCTCGCCGCTCTATGTCTTCATTCGTTGTTCACTTGTTGAATCAAGTCCTGTTGTTGAATATAATGCAACTTCTGCCCAAGTTCAACCACAGCTGATGATACTTCGCGATCTAACAGCACAAAAAAACGCACAAGCATCATCGTCAATCATTGACAGATATATGCCTGTGCGCTATATGCAATTGCTTAAAATTCAAAGCACAAGTAGCTGAGCGTTCCTACATCATAGCTGCGATGCAGCACTTTGGCCTTGCTGTCCGGATTAGAGCTTCCCAATGCGATCAGCAGCGGGACAAAATGCTCCGCTCTTGGAACCGCTAATGAAGCATGCGGCGCCAGGTCTTGGTAAGCAAATAAATCGTTCATTTTCTTACTCTCCACCTTATCGATGAGCCAATCATCGAATTGAAGAGCCCATGTCTCCGCTGTCTTTTGTCCCCATTTCAACGTGCGCAAATTGTGAACGGAAGCTCCGCTGCCGATGATAAGCACATCTTCATGCTGGAGTTCACGTAAAGCTGCTCCAATCTTCACCTGCTCCTCAGCTGACAAATACGCATTGACCGATACTTGGACGACCGGTATATTCGCTTGCGGATACATGTGCTTTAACAGCGACCATGAGCCGTGATCAAGTCCTCGCGATGTATCCCGCTGGACTTGTATCCCACTGGCGGTAAAAAGCTCCTCCAACCGAGCGGACGCTTGCTCAGATCCGCGGGCCGGATATTGAACGCGATACAGCTCATCTGGGAATCCATAGAAATCATATATCGTCTCGTATGTCTCATTTGTGTAGGAGATCGTCAAGTCGTCACTTTCCCAATGGGCACTAAATATGACGATAAATTCGGGAGTCCAGCTTGCACCCAGTTCCGCCAAAAAGCGGGTATATTCATTATTCTCCACCGCAATCATCGGTGATCCGTGGCTTAGAAAAATCGACTTGCCCATCATTTCCTCTCCTTTTTGCTCATGTGCTCGTCTCGTTATAATGCAGATAAAACAGCCACAACAACTTCAACTAGTTGTAACCAAATCAATTACAACTACATTAAAAAAATTAGCACATTTTCTCGTCTATTTTATGCTTCAACTCGGCTGAAAGTTGGTCGAGCGTTATTTCCCCCAGCACCTGCTCCATCGCAGTCTGCGCACGCAGCATTACGAGCTGCAGCACCGATTCAATATTGGCGCCGACTGGACATTGCGGATTCGGATGCTCATGGAAGCCGAACAATTCGCCTTCCTCCACTGCTTCCACCGCCCGGTACACGTCGAGGAGTGAGATCTGCTCTGCCGGCTTCATCAGCGTGGCACCACCTGTTCCCGAACGAACTGCCACCAAGCCTGCCTTCTTCAGCTGGCTCGTGACGCGCCGGATAATGACTGGATTCGTGTTAACACTGCCCGCCATCCATTCCGATGTATGATGTGCGTTCGGCTCGAGTGACAACAATGACAGAATGTGAACGGCTACACTAAAGCGGCTGCTAATTTTCATGCTGCTCACCCTTTCTTGTAACAATTATAGTTACAGCGCAGGTGGATGTCAAGACGTGTCGGATCGTTCCGTCCGGGCAATCAAAGCAAAAGCGGCATCGTGCTTGAACTACTCAAGCCCGCTGCCGCTTCGAACCTCATCAATATTCATATGAAGGTTTGCGCCGGTACATCAGCGCAATGCCGGCTACAATCAACAGCAAGGCGAGCGTACCGCTGCCGGCGCCAGAGCTCGTAAATACGCCGAAGGAAAAGATAGCGAAAAAAAGCAAGGACATGCTTCCTAAAATGTAAACCGGAATAAGCAGCCATTTGTTGCGTATGCCGAGCAAATAAAATTCGAACAGTCCAAATGCGACGGCCAAAGGAAATCCAGGCCACATATACTCCCAGGCGTCGAACAGCATTGAAATCTGACATACGACGCCGCTGACGAGCAAGATGCCTCCCGGAATTAACAGCCCTGGTGCCCGTCTATGCAAAAAGACGAAATACATAACATGAAACAAAATTCCCAGCGGAATTACAAATAGAATCGGCCAGAAATAGCCGAAAATAAATCCGGGGTCGCTCAGCCGCAAATTCCCCCAGCCGCTCCATGAAAATAAGACGAGAAGCAGCCCTAATCCGATAAATACGCTTGCTTCCGCATTTCTTCTTGTTATCATACGATTCACCCTTTTCTTTCTTTCAAATTCTTTTTTCTATTTTCTTTAATTAAATGACATTATTCCATTCTGTCCCTGATAAGACGTTTCAACCTATGAGCATTCCTTCAATATAGGGATAAAAAAATTGGCATTCTGGGTGAATTTATTGGGTCAACTTTTATAGGTTCAACTTATTGAACAAACGTAATTTCCTGCTCCAGCCATGAAGCTGCGTGATACGCTTTATCGATACCTAGCTTGCGGATGTTCTCTTTTGCTACCGTCTTGTATTTCAATATCGTTGTAAACGGCACCGTGAACGGGAATGGAGCGACTCGAATTTCTTTCTCGCTCACCCACTCCGCAACGAGAGGCTTGCCTGTATCTCGGTTGAACGGTTCCGTCCGTTCGAAGCCTTCCTGATACCACGGGAACTCGTCTTCCTTGCTCACCCCAGGCTTATTAAGACACACGAACAGCGACAAATCGTCGCAAAATTGCAGCAGCCTGAAGTGACTATGAATAAGATCTTCGGGCAATTCGCCAAGCTGTTCTCGTACTCGCTTCTGCCGTTCACGTTCTTTGCGCAGGAACCCAACCACTTCCTGCTGCTCCTCCAGATGGAAGAAGGACGCAAAGTGCATACTGCACAGCAGGCTTGCATACGGGTTCATCGCTTCAATCTCATCGAGCCCGATCCGGTAGAAGGCCAGCTTCAGCGCGAGTGGAAAATCCATGAACGTATATGGCACCTGCTCTGCATCGTACCAGATCGGAGTCTTGTCAAGTCCAATCCAACTGCGATCATGCTCATAAGCCGCTAATACGACATCTTCGAAGCGCTCCGTGCGTCCCAACAGCTGTGGATTAAAGTGGCGCGCCATTTCACCAGAAAGAAAACCATGGTCATGCTGCTGAATAAATATGATTTCTTGCTCATTTGTGCGAATGATCATATTTGTCTCCTCCTTATGTTTACGATAAGAGAATCAGTTCCTATGTCTATTGAAATAACTGCTTTCTTACTATATTAACCGAATCAGGACCAAATGGCCTTGATTTATTCCACATTGTAATTTACGCTGTGAAGAGACAAGTATATAGGGGGAAGATCATTATGAGCAAAGCGAAACGATCGCGCCAAAAGGCCGAACGCGCCGGACACATGAATCCGGAATTGATCCGCAATTGCTGGACGCGCAAACCGCGTACCCAAATCGTACCGAATAAGAGAGCCGAGCAGCGCCGGAAGCTATGCCGCAAAGGGATAGACGACGGTGCTGTTTTTATTTTTCCTGGTCCGCATTTAATTGCTCGATAACCCGCTTATTGTTGCACCTAATTCTCTCTTCACGCTCCTTTCTAGCTGCGGCTCGCTCAAGCTTTGCACTTTCCGACACATTCATTACGATTACGCTCTGCAACGCGACAATAATGCTTATTCCGATCAAAAATGCCAATTCCTCCACGAGCAAATAGCAAACAAATAGAGCGACCAGAGTAAAACAGCCAATAATTACACCCAGTACGGATTTGTGCATAGGAAACCCTCCTCTCATTTGCAGGACACTTTATACTCTTATACAATAAGGATAAAGAATGGCTCGGAAAGAAAGGAAGAACGCAATGGCCAACACGCATACCTATTCTCGCGGCGAAGAAATCGCCAATGCGATCACCCATGGCGTCGGCGTCGTGCTCAGTGTCGCAGCCTTGACACTGCTCATCGTATTTGCTGCGTTATATGGTGACGCAATTCATGTCGTCAGCTTTATCATTTACGGAATTTCCATGCTGCTCCTATACACATCCTCCACCTTAGTACACAGCTTTCCTGAAGGCAAAGTCAAGGATCTGTTCGAAACGTTCGATCATGCGTCCATCTATTTATTTATAGCGGGAACGTACACGCCGCTCGTTCTCATTGCATTGCCGAAGATGCTCGGCTGGACGCTCTTTGCCGTCGTATGGACGCTCGCCGCCGGCGGGGTCGTGTTCAAGGCGTTCTTTACGAAGCGCTTTCTCTTTATGTCGACGCTTCTCTATATCGGAATGGGCTGGCTCATCGTGTGGGCATGGGGACCGCTCTCGGCGGCGATGCCGCCAGCTGGGCTGACGCTGCTAGTGACGGGAGGCATACTATATACGGTAGGTACGATATTTTATGTGTGGCGCGGATTCCCGTTTCATCATATGATTTGGCATCTATTCGTGCTAGGGGGTTCAGCGGCTCACTTCTTCGCTGTGCTGTCGCTTGTGCAGATTTAATAACGATGATATGTAATCGCCAATCCCCGCTTCGGCAGAGGTTGGCGATTGTTGTATATACCTGAACGGCTATGTTTCTTGAAATGGTGCTGTAGAGCGGCGGACAACCAGTTCCGGTTCAAGCACTACCTTCTGGTAAGTCGAGTCTCGGCTTCCGTCCTCTTGCGCGCCCTGTTCCATAATATCGGCCAAAATGGTGGCGGCGCGGCGACCGATTTCCGCTTCATTCTGATACACATGGGTGAAGAACGTCTCCCGTTCTTCAAAATGTTCCGGATCGTCAAACGTTACAATCGAAATATCTTCAGGTACGCGAAGTCCCATACGTGTCGCAATCTGAGCCATGCGCATGCCCAGCTTGCCATGCAGCGCGATATATGCACTTGCCATCCGGCTCCGCATGTAGCGGGCAAGCACCGATTCATCCGCCTCTGTGCCCACCGGGATCGAGAAGTCCGTCAAAATAAGTGCCGGATTAATCATCGCCCCGCGGCGTTCGAACTCATTCATATATCCTGTAATGCGATCCTGCACACTCACACATTCCCGATATGCATCCGTACAAATCGCAATATCGCGATGTCCAAGCTCCCATAAATGCTCCACCGCCATCTGCGCGCCCTTCCGGTTATTAGAGCAGACGTAATGTGTCTCCACCCCAGGCAAATAGCGATCGATAAGCACAAACGGAAAGCCGCTCACCTTCAAAGAAAGAATTTCTTCATTATACGTGTCCTCATCGACCGGGAAGAGAAGCAGACCGTTGACGCCCATTCGAATGAATTCACGAATTTGCTGCTCTTCGCGGCTTTTAGACCCGCCACTGAACGCGACGATAATCGAATAGCCTCGTTCTTGCAGCGTGTTCTGAATGGAATTAATTAAACGAATTGCAAAATAATCATCAAGCGTCGGCATAAGAAAACCAACCAGCCGTCTGTCTGCCGCATCTCTTGGCACGATACCCGTTGTACGTGAAGCAGAAGCCATCTTCGGAACATTCTGTTCCTCCTCTTCACGAAGGCCCGCACTCTGCGGGAGATTAGTCGCCACGAAGCTGCCGCGACCAGGAACGCGATAAATCCACCCTTCCTTTACAAGAGCTGCAAGCGCATTCACTACGGTAATGCGGCTGACTTGAAATTGCTCCATGAGCTCTTTTTCCGTTGGAATACGGTCATTGCTTTGCAGCTTCCCGCTTTGAATCATCTCTTCAATATAGCGATGAACCTGCATATAGAGCGGGGAACGAGAATCATAACTCATCCGAATCATCCTTAATTATAATTTAATATATATAATATATCATTTACGAACAAGATACAATATTAAAGCGGTTAAAACATAAGAAAAATCTCTATCGACCCTTTCGAAAATGAGCGACCGCGTTTAAAGTTTCGTTATATCGTCTCATGCAGAAGGGCCTTGTTCAGACAGTCCATTTAAGATATTTGCTTGAAACCGCTCGCGCTTCTAGAGAAGGTTTGCCATAAAGACCCTTCGGCCACTATCCCAATTATTCAGAAAATTGCGAACAATACCGAATCTGCCATCCTCATAAGCATTCGAGCTCAAGATTGCAACGGTAGCAGTACTCGTCCGAATAAGCTTGCAAATATGTACCGCCCAAGCCGTTAGTACTTGCAGTGGAGACCAACATAAGTGGTGTTCGATGATATTCGTCTGGCCTACCTCCTGCTCAAGTCGAAAAAAGCAAGAAGGATAGTTTGGGGTACCCCTTGTCTCATCCATTGGATTTGATCCAATAAAACAGCGACGTAGAGCTCTTTACGGTTGGTTTCATTGGAGTTCATCCAATCGATTGACACTCCCTCCGCTCCGATGGCTGGAAAACAGCCCGATCCATTGGACAAATTACAGTCCACACGCCGTTTAGCCGCCGAGTCCGTACATTTGACTGTATATTTTCCAACGGCGTTTACTTCAACTTGCCTCGACCTCAGACCACGAAAAAAAACGCGTTCTGCGTCGCCCGCTCCAAAAGAACATTTAGTCATCCACTTTCCATCCAATAACCCGTTAGATCAATAAGTACCGAACCAAAATACGCAATCTGATTCATTGGGAGAGTGGACAAAAGAGCAATTCGAAACAGGAAAAGTGTACAGGAGTGACAGCTTAGAGATGCTCAAACGTAAAAGGGGGAATTATACTTTCAAATAATTATAAAAAAAGAGCGGAATTATCCGCTCCAACCAGGTTTTCTATTCCGCAGTCTTCGGTACAAAATCAAAAATCTGTCCGGTTTCAAACGTCTCGATTAACCGCTCCAACCAATGATAATAAGCTTCAGCCTCGTGCATCTTCGTTAAATCCCGTCTGACGATGACAGCCAGCGTGTCATCATCCGGATGTTCGTTCATAAGCCCTTCAAGCTCTCTCATCGAACGGCGTATCGCCAATAGATTCATTTCAACCGCTTTTCTCCACTCTAAACTGAAATAATCGGCAAATGTCTGATACCAATCCGCTTCGACTTCATACAAATCTTTGCGTTTTCCTTTTTCCCATACTTTGTGCACCATTTTCATATCGACAAGCGTTCGAACACCGGTGCTCATGCTTGTTTTGCTCATTTCCATTTCTTTTCCCATCTCATCCAAAGTCATGGGATGGTCGCTAAAAAACAGCAATCCGTATAAATGACCTGTCGAATGCGTCATTCCGTACAAATCCATATTTTGTCCGATCGCTTCAATGACACGATTGCGAGCCTTCTCCACCATATTCTGCTGGTACTCCGTCAACTGTGCGAACGTTGCCATATGCCAATCCTCCTGTGCCGAATCGTAAAAGATGCAACCCGCTCCTATCGATTCGAAACCGCTGTCTGCTCACTTTATATTTCTTGCGTATTTCTATTGTAAATCCTTGATAAAAAGTCTTCTCCAAGGTTCCAACAAACATTGTATGGGAGGCCGAACGAAAAGTAAAGCACCAAATGAGGTAGGAATATTCAGGATACGGGAGGATATGGACGGATAAGTTTGTACAGTTTTTTCTGAACGTATTATACAAACTGTTTCCAAGGTTGTTCTCTAAAATTTCCAAGGGATACAATAGAAGCAGTGATTACTCTCACTATTCAAACACGCAAGAGAGGTGAAGCGAGTGTCCATCATTAACGTCAATGGAGTGACGAAAATATTTGGCACACAAGAACAAAGAGCGTTCACTCTGCTGCAGCAAGGGTGGTCAAGGGAACGGCTTGCGAAAGAAAAACAAGCGACCGTAGCTGTCAATCAAGTGTCCTTCTCGGTAGAAGAAGGCGAAATATTCGTCATTATGGGACTGTCGGGCAGCGGGAAGTCCACGCTCGTACGTATGCTGAATCGGCTGATTGAGCCGACCGCAGGTGAAATTTGGTTGAAGGATCGCGATATTTCCAAGCTAAATGATGTGGATTTACGACAGGTCCGACGCAAAACGATCGGAATGGTATTTCAGAAATTCGCCCTCTTTCCCCATCGTACCGTGCTCGAAAACGCGGCCTACGGCTTGGAAATTCAAGGCATGCCGAAAGATGAGCGTTACAAGAAAGCAAGCGAAGCCCTCGGTCTGGTCGGTCTGAACGGATGGGAAGACAAATATCCCGACGAATTGAGCGGCGGGATGCAGCAGCGTGTCGGACTCGCAAGGGCCTTGGCCAACGATCCGGACGTATTGCTCATGGACGAGGCATTCAGTGCACTCGATCCGCTCATACGCCGCGACATGCAGGATGAGCTGATTGCCCTGCAGCAAAAGATGCATAAGACAATTATTTTTATTACGCATGATTTGGATGAAGCGCTTCGCATCGGAGACCGCATTGCCTTATTGAAAGATGGCAATCTCGTGCAGATCGGAACGCCGGAGCAAATGCTGATGGAACCGGCGGACGAATATGTGGAGCGATTCGTTGAAGGCGTGGACTTATCTAAAGTGTTAACGGCTGCACATATTATGCGCAGACCGGAGACGGTATCCCTCGACCGCGGTCCGCGTGTCGCTCTGCAATTGATGCGGGATATCGGAATTTCCACGTTGTTCGTCGTTGGAAAGGATAAGTCTCTTCAAGGAGTCGTTACGGCCGAGCAGGCGAGCGAAGCGGCACGCAGTGGACAATCGCTGCAGGATGTTATGACGACTGACATTCCGGTAGTCTCGCCAGACATCGTACTAAATGATTTATTTGCTTTGTCTGGAGAAGTGAAGCTGCCGATTGCAGTTGTCGATCCGGATGGCAAGCTGCTTGGAGCGATTGTGCGCGGAGCCATACTTGGCGCACTGGCAGGCAATATGCCGAACGGCGCCATCGCGGAAGAGACGGAAGGAGTGAAGCCTGATGCGGCTCAACATCGGTGAATGGGTCGAGCAGGGCGTAGATTGGCTGGCAACGTATGCGGACGGTTTTTTCCAGGTGATGTCGACCGGGATTGAAGGCAGCGTAGACGGAATATCCGGCTTATTTTTATGGCCTCCTGCTTATGTATTTATTATCATATTAACTTTACTGGCGTTCTGGGTAGGACGGTGGTCCTTATCCTTGTTGACGCTCATTGGTCTCTTTATTATTGAAGCGCTAGGTTACTGGGAGCCTACGATGAACACGTTGGCGCTCGTTATTATATCGACGCTGTTGTCCGTTATCATCGGCATCCCATTAGGAATCGCATGCGGCAAAATGGACCGATTATCAAGCATCGTCCGCCCGCTGCTTGACTTCATGCAGACGATGCCAGCATTTGTATATTTGCTGCCTGCGGTAACATTCTTCGGTTTAGGTATTGTACCCGGTGTTATTGCCTCTGTTATCTTTGCAGTTCCTCCTACAATTCGACTGACCGAGCTAGGGATTAGGCAAGTTCCCCATGACATGATGGAAGCCGCCTCCGCCTTTGGATCCACTTCGATGCAGACACTGTGGAAAGTCCAGCTGCCCGTAGCTATGCCAACCTTGATGGCCGGTGTCAATCAGACGATTATGTTGTCTTTGTCCATGGTCGTAATCGCATCGATGATCGGCGCTCAAGGCATCGGGGCTGAAGTATACCGGGCTGTGACGCAGCTCAAGATCGGCCAAGGCTTTGAAGCCGGGCTCGCAGTCGTATTGCTGGCCATTATTATTGACCGTTTCTCCCAACATAGCTTGAAGAAACGCAATACTCAAAAACAAGGAGCGTGATTGTGCATGAAGCATAACTCAATGAAACGTTGGATGGTATTGGGACTTATCGTCGTCATCGGATGGACATTAGCCGCCTGCTCTAATTCATCGGGTTCGTCAGACTCCAAAAAGAATGAAGACACGAAGACGGGCAGCGTAGGCGCTCAAGTCGATTACAAAATTATCGGCATTGATGCTGGCGCAGGCATTATGCAAGCGACCGAACAAGCGATCGAGCAATACGGCTTGAAGGATTGGAAGCTTATTGAAGGCTCGGGAGCAGCGATGACCGCCGCTTTGGCTAAAGCGATGAAGAAAGAAGAGCCTATCATTATAACCGGTTGGACACCCCACTGGAAATTCGCCAAATATGATTTGAAATATTTAGAGGATCCAAAAGGCGTATACGGCGGAGACGAGCAAATCCATACGATCGCCCGCACAGGTCTGAAGGAAGATCAGCCTGAGGCTTATAAGGTGTTGGACCAATTTGAATGGACACCAGATGATATGGCGAAAGTGATGGTTGCCGTTCATGACGGACAGGATCCAAAAGAAGCAGCTAAGGAATGGGTTAGCGCAAACGGAGACAAAGTTGAAGCGTGGGTGTCCGGCGCCCAGCCTGCCGAAGGCCAGAAGCTAAAACTAGGATATGTCGCATGGGATTCGGAAATCGCAAGCACGCATGTTGTCGCGCATGTGCTGGAAGAGAAACTCGGATATAAGGTAAATCTCGTGCAGGTGGAAGCCGGACCGATGTGGACCGGTGTCGCCAACGGCGATGTAGACGCCATCGTTGCGGCATGGCTGCCGACAACGCACAAAGATTACTATGATAAATTTAAAGACAAGATCGACGACTTGGGACCGAATCTGGACGGAACGAAGATTGGTCTCGTTGTGCCGAAGTATATGGATATCAATTCGATCGAGGATTTATTAAAATAGAATAAACAACATGAAAAATCGGGGGCATGCCGCCCCCGATTTTTCATGTTGTTCTAGGCTTTCATCCACGCACAGCTGCGGAACAGGGCATATGCTATCCATGTCATAATCCCATTCCAAAAGGAGCGATTTCCACCGATGACACGCTATGTCCGTTCGTCCCACTGTGGACCCCAAGCCGTGAGCGGCTACCACTACCCTTCTCATGCATGTTGTCCCAAGCCGATGACACTGCCGGTGCAACAACCTATGGTGAAGCCAGCTGCCCACAAGAAGCCAGTACCATTTCTTCCGCCGATTCCTTCCACCAACGTTACGAATGTAAGACCGAAATTTATGGAACAACTCATGGAGCATCTGGGCGATCACATTGCGGTAATGACCAAATGCGGAAAACTCGAAGGAAAGCTGTGCGACGTCTGCGTCGATCATCTTACACTCATGACACACGGTTCACACGGAACACATGGAACACATGGAACACATGGAACACATGGTAAGAAAGCATACGTGCTGTACGATCAGATCTGCTATTTCATGTAATGCAATCCTAGGGCGTTGCGGAAAGCAAGCTGGACTTCCCCTGACATCCTGCAGCCTCTCGCCTGAATAGGAAAAGCGCCTGTCAACATTGGCAGAATGTAGTGCACTACGTTGACGAGGCGCTTCTTGTCATTTTATAGCAGATAACCAGTTATTCAGGAACGAGGTCGGCTGGCCGACAGAGAGAAACGACAACCGATGCAATGCGCGCGTACATACCGTATAGAACAGCTTCCGTTCCGTTTCGTCACCATAGGTCTGCTCCTCTGCGTCGTAGACGATGACGGCGTCAAATTCAAGGCCTTTTGCCAAGTAAGACGGCACTACCCATTGCCCGGATACGAACTGCTTCGTATGCTTCGATACACGCTTCAGCTGCGGATGGAGAGCATGCAGCTGCGCGTGCACGCGTTCTGCCGCCGCTTCATCCTTTGTAATAATCGCTGTCGATAACAGCTTGTCTGCCTTCATCCTCTGCAAGCAAGAATCCAAATACTGCATTCGTTCCGACTCATCAGACAGCATATGAAGCTCGGGCTTATCGCCTTCGCGATTGAATGGCTCCGCCTCTTCCCCATATGGCAGAACAGTACGGGCCAACTCCATAATATCAAGCGTTGAACGATAGCTCTTCGTCAAGCGGATGACTCCAACCTGCTTGTCCGCAAACATCTCCTCCACCGAAGCGATGGAGCTCATGCGGTTCGCTTCATAGATCGCTTGGTTCCAATCCCCCAATATCGTAAAGCGGCTGCGCGGGAACAAACGCTTCAGCAGCGCATACTGGAACGGCGAATAGTCCTGCGCTTCGTCCATAACCACATGCCGGATATGGTTAAATGTGTCGAAGCCCTCCACGCTCTCTATTAAATATAACAGCGGTGAAGCATCTTCAAACGGGATCACACCTGCTTCGAAACGTTCCACCGTGCGCTTGCCGATGTCATTGGCATATCGCTCCGATGCCATCGGATCCGTGGCCGCTCCCGACTCCTGAACAGTTACGCCGGCTTGCTCTGTCCAGGTTGGCAACCCTCGCATCAGGTCCAAGTACATTTCTTCCCATTCGACAAACCGCAGCTTCTTGGCTTGCACGCGCATGAGCTTAAGCCATTTATTGACCTGCTTCCTGCTCATGCTCCGCAGCTCATCATCCGTTCCCAAATAATTAGGCTGGGCTGCCAGCTTGCGATATACGCGCTTCACCTCTCGTTCCGCCCAAGCCTTCAGCTCGGTCAGCACCCAATCCTTCAGCTTATCAATGCGCGCCGGCAGGGACCAATCCGCAAGCGGCCCGTAAAATTGATCCGCCAGCTGCTCCGCCGAGATGATCGTCCGTTTTGGTGTACCAAAGCGGATGAATCGCATTCCCTCTCGCTTGAGCGAATCCATGTACGTATCCAGCACCAGCTTGTAAGAGGCAGACGCTTTCCAGCATGCAGCTACCGATTCTATGTCGGCGATGTCTTCACCCACTAATTGCGCAGCAGTGCCCATGAGCCGCTCCTTCTGGTCATAAATATCCTCAATACGGCGTTCCGTCACAAGGCGATGCTCGATATATGACTGGTAAGTTGTCTGGGTCATATTGGACTCGCCCAGCTCTGGCAAAATGTTGGATACATAGTCGTTAAACAAATCATTGGGTGAGAACAGCACAATTTGCTCCGACCTCATGCTGTCGCGATATTTATAAAGTAAATAGGCAATACGCTGCATCGCGGCCGACGTCTTTCCGCTGCCTGCCGCACCTTGCACGACGAGCACATCATGCGCATCATCGCGAATGATCGCATTCTGCTCGCGCTGGATTGTGCTGACTATGCTCTTCATCTTCGTATCTGCGCTACGCCTCAGCATTTCTTGCAGCATATCGTCGCCGATCTGAATACCGGTATCGAACACGGCTTCCAATCGTCCGCCTCGAATCAAATATTGCCGCTTCAACGTCATCTCGCCTTCAATCATGTCTGCCGGAGTTCGATAGCGGACTGGCCCAGGGGCATAATCATAGAAGAGGCTCGCAATTGGCGTGCGCCAATCGTAGACGAGATGCTCTCCGCTCGCTTCATCCGTTACGGACATAAGGCCGATATAGACTGGCAGCACTTCTGGGTCCGTCGTTTCCACAAAGTCGACACGTCCGAAATAGGGCGCATCAATATGTTTGCGCAGTTTGTTCATCCACTTGGCAGCGTGCGCTTGAACGCGCTCATGACTCGCTAAGTCCTTCGCCTGCTGCATGATGCTGACATACGTTTCGAACATCTCGTCTTTATCGACGGTCACCTCATCCCAGAAATGGCGTTTCATTTCTACAATTTCGGATTGACGGTCGTCAACGGTCGCTTCCAATTCGGCGATCTGTCGGTCCATCAACTGCAGCACGCGCGTTAAATAGAGCTGCTCGTCATCTATATTAGAAGGTTTACCGTGCACGTCGGCACTCCTTTCTGCCCATTGGGCAACACGAAATCAATTTTCAAAATATATAAAGGCTGTTCAAAAAGTCTTTTTTGAACACGCACTATTATAGCCTACTTTAGGCCCCATGTAACGTCCCGGCGCTACAGTTCGTATCTTCAACGTCATCCAGATGTAAAATGATGGTTTCCAAGCCATGGGTGATGGAGCTTAATGACATGCTTGCGGCATTGGGATGGACGGCCGCTTGCTCGGGCAAATACGGAATATGGATGAAGCCGCCGCGCTTTCCTGAACCGTCAGGCTCAATATGAAGCTCATGCATTAATGTATAGAAGATTGCGTTGCAGACAAATGTCCCCGCTGTATATGAGATCGAGCATGGTATGCCGGCAGCATGCAATGCTTGGCGCAGCGCTTTTACGGGCAGACGCGACCAATACGCGGCAGGTCCGCCCCGCATGACCTCGTCATCTGTCGGCTGTGCTCCGTCGTTATCCGGTATGCGAGCATCCATCAGATTGATGGCTACCCGTTCCAATGTAATATCCGGTCTTCCTCCCGCTTGTCCGATGCAGAGCATGGCATCTGGCGCGAACGTATTCATCGCTTCACGCAGCGCAGTTCCTGCACGCGCGAACGAAGTCGGCAGCTGCACCGCGTGTACTTGGTAACTGCCAATAGTACGTCCATGGAGGGAGCGTACCGCTTCCCATGAAGGGTTGATGCTGTCTGCTCCGAATGGGTCAAAGCCCGTTAGTAATAAGTTTTTGCTCATATTGATGCACCTCTTATGTATAGTATGGTTCATTTCAATCTGGCGGAAAATATGATATCCTTGTCAACGTGTGAAAGGAGCAGCGAACTATGTCACAGCTTGATATCTCATCACTTCTATTACTCGGAATGGCGGGTTTGGGCATTGTTAGCGGCAATTCCACCATTACGATCGCCATGATCGTGCTGCTGCTGCTGCGCGTAACCAACCTGAACAGCCTGTTCCCTTGGATAGAAAAATACGGGCTCACCGTCGGAATTATTATTTTAACGATCGGGGTCATGTCGCCGATTGCAAGCGGAAAAATGTCCGTCGAGACGATTTTGGCTTCCTTTGTGAACTGGAAATCGCTCTTGGCTGTCGTTATCGGAATGCTCGTCGCTTACCTAGGTGGACGGGGTGCTCAGCTAATGGGCCAATCCCCGACGATCGTCGCCGGATTATTGGTCGGCACGGTGCTCGGCGTCGCCTTGTTCCGCGGCGTGCCAGTCGGACCGCTCATTGCCGCTGGGATTCTATCGTTATTCATTGGCAAATCGTAATCATTGCAATATAGGAATCGTAAAACAGTACGCACAAGACGCTTCGGACGTTTCGATCGGGGCGTCTTTTTCTTTCCATGAACCGCTTTTCGCCCTCACACATCATACGACGAATCCGGTTTGCCAGCAAATGAATGGAAGCGTTACAATCGGGATAAAGGATTCAAAAGGAGCGAAATAATCAATGCACACCTTCCCTATCGTTACGGTAGAACAAATGCGGACATGGATCGCTGCACGATCGACGAGATTGGCATTCCGGCACTTGTCTTGATGGAAAATGCGCGACGCGCAGTTGCCGAGGAAGCGCTCCGGCTGCTCTCGCATGGGCGCGGACATTGGGTCGTACTCGTCGGTAAAGGCAATAACGGCGGCGACGGTCTTGGCGCGGCATCTCGCTGCTGCGGGACAGGACGTCACCGTCATTAATGCGGTGCGGCCAGAGCAACTTGGCGGCGATGCCGCCGTGGAACGCGATATCATCGAATTTTTGTAGAGCGGCGACTTTTTATTTACTGATGGAATGAGGCTGAACGCGCCGTCATATGCTAGGCTAATGCCGTCTTCACCTCGTTTCGATAAGGTGCGAACGCAGACAAGATTACGTGGAATATAACGCACAAGGTGTAAAAATGATGCAAAAATTAGTTGACAATGCTTGAAGAACGATGCTAGAATCAACAAACAGAAGCGACTTTTTCGTACAATTTATTGAGCGGAAACATCGTCGCAGTGAACATTACTTCAGAAAGGCGGGTGAACTCCATGCGCAAATTATTTGATACCAATCAACGGAACCAAGTATTCCATCAACTAATTTCATATGTTTGGAGCCCTGCCGGAAGAAACGATCATTCGTAAGCATAATGCACCAGCATCGAACCGGATCGTGATTCTCTCATGAAGTGTACCTTTGCGCGCAGCATACGCTGGCGTGCCTCGCAAGCCCTGTTCGAACACAGTCCATGGCGAAGCGATGCGATCACTTCATATGAACAAGACGGGCGCTAATATCGCTCGAACATACACCTTGCGTAACCCAGAGGTATATCGTCTACGAACGATATACCTTTTTTATTTTTACATATTATCCTCTAAAGAGACAAAGGAAGTGAAATTTCATGCTGTCTGTACTAGGCAAGCTCGGTTGGTTCTTTAAAGAACATAAGACGAGATACATCATCGGAGTGACGATGCTAATAGTGGTTGGCGTAATCGAACTGATACCGCCTCGGCTGCTGGGGCAAGCCATCGACGACATCGTATATGGAGTCATTACGGCGGAATCGCTATTGCGTTACCTATCCTACATCCTTATCTCCATGGTCGTTATTTATGGAATCACATACGTATGGATGTATCAAATTTTTGGGGGCGCGAACTTGGTCGAGCGCAAGCTTCGTTCCAAGCTGATGCGTCATCTTCTCAAGATGACTCCTCCATTTTTCGAAAAACACCGTACCGGTGATTTGATGGCACGCGCCACGAACGATCTGCGCTCGGTATCGCAAACGACGGGATTTGGCATGCTTACTTTGACAGACTCGACTGCTTTTTTGGTCGTCGTGCTGTTCGCCATGTTCCTGCTCCAGTGGAAGCTGACACTGGCGGCCTTGCTGCCGCTTCCCTTCATTGCCGTGGCCATGAACGTGTTCGGCAAAAAGATTCATGAACGCTATACGGTTGCTCAGAATGCGTTCGGAGATATGAACGATCAGGTACTCGAATCCGTCGGCGGCGTGCGGGTGCTCCGTGCGTATGTGCAGGAGAAATCCGATGAGGCGCGCTTCCGCGGCATTACCCAGGACGTATATGAAAAAAATATTGAAGTCGCCAAAGTCGACGCCTTGTTCGATCCGACAATTCGGCTGTGTATCGGCTTGAGCTATATGATTGGATTGGGTTACGGAGCTTATCTCATCATTCATAACGAGCTGTCGCTCGGAGAACTGCTCGCGTTCAATATGTATCTCGGGATGATGATATGGCCGATGTTCGCCATCGGTAATTTGATTAACGTCATGCAGCGCGGCAACGCCTCGCTCGACCGGGTCAATGAAGTGCTGTTCTATACTCCAGACGTTCAAGATGCTGCACAGACCAAAGATGTCGCCGTTCCGGAAATGCTCACCTGGAGCAATTACCGATTCCGGTATCCGGCTTCGACGGCAGACAACTTGGCTCATGTGTCATTGACTTTGCGTAAAGGACAGACGCTTGGCATCGTCGGCCGGACCGGCAGCGGGAAGTCCACCTTCGTCAAGCAACTGCTGCGCGAATATCCGATGGGCGACGGCGAGTTTCGGATTAACGGCGTTCCGGTCGAGCAGATTCCGATCGATCGCATTCATAGCTGGATCGGCTACGTGCCGCAGGAGCAGATATTATTCTCCAAAACAGTCAAGCAAAATATATTATACGGCCGCTCGGGCGGCAGCGATGACGATGTCATGAACGCCATCGACACCGCCTCCTTCACCCATGACATCCCGACTCTCTTAAATGGAGTGGAGACCCTTGTCGGCGAGAGAGGCGTCGCATTGTCCGGAGGCCAGAAGCAGCGTGTTTCGCTGGCGCGCGCCTTCATTAAAGAGCCGGAAATCTTGATTCTCGATGATGCGCTCTCGGCGGTAGATGCCAGAACGGAAGCCAATATTATCGCCAACATCCGCGAGCAGCGCTCCGGCAAGACGACGCTTATTACGACGCACCGGCTGTCCGCCGTGGAGCATGCTGATAGGATTATCGTGCTCGATGACGGCAAAATCATTGAAGAAGGCACACATGAAGAGCTGTTGAAGCAAGACGGTTGGTATAAAGAACAATACGAACGTCAGCAGCTGGAATCCGGATTATAATTATAGGAGGACTTCGTATATGGAAGTGGAACAACAGACGACCGATCCGAAACATGTCGGCAAGCGCCTGTGGCAATACGCTTTGCAGTACAAAGCGAGCTTCATCATCGCTTTGCTCATGCTAATTTTAACCGTTGCTGCACAGCTCTCTGGTCCGTTTATTGCAAAAAATATAATTGATAAACATATACTGGGCATCGAAAAGCCTTACTATGAAACGTCTGCTGATGCGAAGGGCGCAATTGCTTATGAAGGACGCCACTTCAAGCGAGAGGATCGCTTTGCAGAAGTGGATCCGAAAGGCAAAGAGGTCCGTATTTTACAAGTTGGCAAGCAATTCATCTTCGTGGACGGCTCTGTCCCTGCTATTGCGGGAGAGCGTCGCTACGAAGGGGGTACATTAACGATTGGCACGGGAGCTGCCACATGGTCGTCCCCTGCAACGGCAATGACCTTGCAGCAGCTTTTAACGTTTTATCAGCCTGAAATTATCGGCATTATTCAAAATATGGCTTTATATGTCGGTCTCCTGCTCGTTAGCGTCATAATGAGCTTCGGTCAGATACTGGGGCTGCAGACGGCGGCGAACCGGGTCATCCGCAAGCTGCGGGGCGATGTATATGCGCACGTGCAGCGTCTGCCAATCCCGTATTTCGACAATTTACCTGCGGGCAAAGTCGTCTCCCGGGTAACGAATGATACGGAGGCAGTGAAGGATCTGTTCGTCTCGGTGCTGGAGGGCTTCACCTCAGGTATCATTACGATTACAGGTATTTATGTGGCACTGTTCATTCTGGATGTGAAGCTGGCATTGATTTGCACGTTCGTGCTGCCGCTTATCATTATTTGGATTGTGCTCTACCGTAAATTTGCAACAAAATATAACAAAGTGATACGCTCGCGATTGAGCTCCATCAATGCAATGATTAACGAATCCATTCAAGGGATCCCGGTCATTCGCTCGTTCCGCCGTCAGAAAGAAACGATGGAGGAATTCGAAAATTGGAATGAAGAATATTTGGCGAATCAGAACAAGATGTTGAATTTAAATGCATTAACGTCTCATAATTTGGTTACCGTCTTGCGAAATATTTCTTTTGCGGTAGTGCTGTGGTATTTCGGAGGAGCGTCGCTGAGTGGTTCTGGGGTGATTACACTCGGTGTGCTGTATGCATTTTCCGACCTGTTGAATCGCTTGTTCCAACCGATTACAGGCATGGTCAACCAGTTGGCCAACTTGGATTCATCACTCGTCTCGGCGGGCCGCGTGTTCGAGTTGATGGATGAACCGGGCGAAGAGCTCTCCGAAGGCTCTATGCCTCGTTACCAAGGTCATGTCGAGTTCGATCAAGTTTCCTTCGCCTATAAAGAAGACTTTGTATTGAAACAAATTTCGTTCGAAGCAAAGCCGGGTCAGACGGTGGCGCTTGTCGGGCATACTGGATCGGGAAAAAGCTCGATTATGAACCTACTATTCCGCTTCTATGATCCGCAAAAAGGCGAGGTCCGCATTGACGGCACACCGATAACGAGCGTGCCAAAGCAGTGGATACGCGAGCATATGGGCATTGTGCTGCAGGACCCGTATCTGTTCACCGGGACGATTGCGAGCAACGTCAGCTTGAATGACCCGCGAATTTCGCGTCAACAAGTAGAGGACGCATTGCGGGCTGTCGGGGCTGATCGTGTACTGAAAGGGCTGCCTAACGGGTTCGATGAACCCGTCGTTGAGAAAGGAAGCACACTGTCTGCCGGACAGCGGCAGTTAATCTCGTTCGCACGGGCGCTCGCCTTTCAACCGGCCATTCTTATTCTGGATGAAGCAACGGCCAATATCGATACGGAGACGGAGTCTATCATTCAAGAGGCGCTAGACGTGCTGAAGCGCGGACGCACCACATTCATCATTGCTCACCGTCTGTCCACAATTCGCAGCGCCGACGTCATTCTCGTTCTACATCGGGGTGAAATCGCCGAACGCGGATCTCACGATGAGCTGATGGCGCTAAAAGGCCGTTATTACAAAATGTATCAATTGCAGCAAGGCGCGGGCAATACAGCTACAAATACGGATGTGTACGGTGTGCAGCACACCGCCGCGGCACAGTCTGCCGCCACCATCGTGCCCTCCCTGTAGGCGTTAGGGCGAACTGTTAAATTACATTTTAAAAAACGAAAGGGGCTGTCCACAAGGTTTGAATGACCTGAAGGGCAGTCCCTCTTTTTACTGAAGGGCGGGCTGAGCTCTCTGATTCTTCCTGCAATGAATTTTGTGCAATGGAACAGCTTCATATCTCTCTTTACGGTAGATTTTATTGGATTTCATCCAGCGTTTTGACACTAAATTCGCATCATTCACTGAAATGCAGTCAGTCCACAAGGTTGTCCCTCAATTGTCTCAAGCAGGGAAAAGCGCCTTCCCATTATTTACGCATAAGCCGTATAAAAACGCAAAATGGTGGAGCAGAATAGAACCTGCCCCACCATTTTTTTTGTTTTAATGAACTGAGCTGTCCCTCAAGGAATTTAACTACTTTTGGGATAGCTCCTTTCTCCTTGCCTACGCTGGTCGTGCTAGTGTAAAGAGCATTTGTTTTTTATAAAATGAATTTGGTTTTCCACGCGATTCATTTCCTGCTCGATCTCATCGGACATGCCGCCGATGGCTTTTGTGCGCAACGACTCGAGCTCCGCTATAAGCTGGGGCAGATCGTCGTTTACTCGCGCACAGTTGTAATCACTTTCAATATTGTCGAGCATCGTAATCCCTCCAGACTAAAGCCTGCTGCTATTTGCTTTTGTTTTTTCCTTTTGCGTTGTTGGCGTCCGAAGTGCGTGTCGTCGTGTTTTGTCTGGAATGCCCTTGCTGTTTGTGTGCCATTGTTATACACATCCTTTGTCATGGTTTAGTATGCTGCGAATGAATGAATTCAAATGAATTCCCATCAACTAGCCTTCCTGCTTAGGAATGCGGTTGAGGCTTGGTGGTCGGGCGCCCGCTTTCTCAGGCTTAAGCGTGATGCTTTCTTCTTTTTGGCTTGATTTGTTCTGCTGTTGATGAATGCGTTCCGCTTTATTGTGCGGCATGCCGCTCACCTCCACCCTTATCCTTCCCACAGCACACTCTTTTATGACGAAGGACATGATGCAATTACTGCTTGTTGCTGTCGTTCGAGTTGACCTTGAATTGCGTCAGCATCGATTCCATATCCCGGCTCAATGACAATAAGCTGTCAGCAGAGGCGGCAATCTGTTCCGTGAGCGCCGACTGTTCTTCCGTCGTAGCAGCGACGCGGGACGTATGATCGTGGGAGCTCTTGGCGACGCTGGACAACTGCTCGACGAGCAGCGAGACATCTTCGCAGGATTGCGCAATCTGCTTAGCGATCGTTCGATACTGCTCCACCTGCTCATTCGTCTGAGCAATGGCTGAGGATATGCTGCTGAAGGCGTTATCTGCCTCTTGGACCGCCGTCAGACCATGCATAACCGCATCCTGCTGCCGCAGCGCGGCTTGCTCGGTCATCATTTGCTTTGCATGAACTTCATGAATCAACTCCATAATAGTATGGAGTGAACGCTTCGAATGCTCTGCCAATTGGCGCACTTCCAACGCGACTACCTGGAAGCCCCGTCCGTGCTCACCGGCGCGAGCAGCTTCAATCGAGGCATTCAACGCGAGCAGCTCCGTCTGCTTGACGCTATTCTGGATTAAGCTGGCGGCCCCGTTAATCTGGTTGACCACTTCAGACAAGCTTGAAAAAGCGTGGTGCGTCTCTTCGGATGCGGATTGGATGACATTCATCTGCTCGACCGCTCGTTCCACGACATTACGCCCAGTATTTGCCTGTGTTGAAGATTGCTGCATCCATAGCGCTACTTGATCAGATGATGCCGCGATCTGCTGAACGCCTGTTGCAATTTCACCCATCGCTGCTTTCGTCTCTTTCGCGTTATGCTGCTGCTCCAACGCTCCGTTCGTCACTTCCATCATCGCGCTTGCCGCTTCTTGCGCCGCGATGGCTGTTTCTTCCGCGCCGCGCTTCAGCTCTTGCGACGATATCGACACATTGTTCGCAGCTTGCTGTACGCTCTGCAACAAATTCCCCAGTCGGCCAATCATATGATTGAATACGGTCGACAGCCGCCCAATTTCATCTTGCGTCTTCACATCCAGCTTCACCGTAAGATCGCCTTCCGCCGCTTGCTCACTAAGACGATGGATGACGTTAAGCGGCTTGAGTTGGCGGTAAATATACCAAGTGAGAATAAGCATGCCGACGAATCCCAACGCCAAACCGGTAATGAGCGCCTGCTTCAAGTAGTTCATGAACTCTTGCTTGACCGGTGTGTAGTCAAAATCAAGCACAAAGTAAGCAAGCGTCTTGCCGCGATCATCCTTGACCGGCGCAATCGCGCTAATCAGCGTATCATCACCGATAAGGAACTCGTCGGACAAGGCTTGTCCCTTCTTCATCATCTCTTTATAAGCCTCTTCAATGGATGGAGGCATTTCGTAGGTCTTGTTCGCGGTCACCCCTTGCTGTTCAAGGCCGCTATTCGCTTGCAAAATACGAAATGCGGCGCGTTCCGCTCCTTCTTGCTTCCCTTCGGGCACAATAAGGAAGGCGTTTACAATGTCATCCTTGGCAATGACATTAAGACGTCCGCGTATGAGCCTGAAGATCGAATCTTCCATCGGCGCATTGGCTTCTTTGCTCTGCAGCATGTTGGATGCTTGCCGGATCGCGCCCTTTACATCGGTTAATTCCATCTTCACGAACAATTCATGCTTTTGTTGTAAAAAGTCCAGGTATAACGCTTTTTCACGAGAATACTCCCGCATGATGAAAAAGCCGCTAATCGCCATCACAATGATGTACGAAACCAAAATAAGCTTCGGAATGATGCTGCGCTTAAACCAATCCATGAGCGTCCCCCTTTTCAATCTTGCTTACAATAAAGTAATCTTCATGGATTTTATCATATTTCGGCAGCGCGTATGCATCTTTTTAGATCATTTATCCCCCCAATACGACACGATCATCGACGAATTGCTCTCCGCGAACCCGTTCGAACTCACGCAGCAGTTTCTCGACCGTCAGTGAGCCTTTGTCAGCTGCCGCAATATCTAGCACGATTCTGCCTTTATCCATCATTATCAGCCGGTTGCCGAGCCGAATCGCCTGCTCCATATTGTGCGTCACCATCAATGTCGTTAGCGAGGACCTGCGGACGATTTCTTCCGTCAAACGTGTAATCAGTTCGGCACGAGCCGGATCAAGGGCCGCCGTATGCTCATCTAACAGCAAAATGCTAGGATTCGTAAATGTCGCCATCAGCAAGCTAAGCGCTTGGCGCTCCCCACCGGATAACAGGCCGACCTTCGCACTCAAGCGATCCTCAAGGCCCAGCCGCAAGCTGGCCAGCTGTTCCTTGAACCACGTACGGCGATGACGGTTCACTCCTGGGCCTAGTCCACGCCTTCCTATACGTGCTGCCGCGATAGCCAAGTTCTCCTCGATCGTCATCGCATGCGCCGTACCTGCCATCGGATCTTGAAATACTCTGCCAATCCAGCGGCTCCGCCGATGCTCGGGCATCGATGTCACATCGCGGTCATCGATGATTACATTTCCGATGTCGGGAAGGATTGCACCAGATATAATATTCATCAAAGTCGATTTGCCTGCCCCGTTGCTGCCGATAATCGTCACGAAATCACCTGGATTCAGATGCAAATGAATATGCGTCAGTGCCAACTTCTCGTCCGCTGTGTTCGGATTAAAAAATTTACTGACCTGTTCCATTTTCAGCATTTTACTCACCGCCCTCTTTTGTATATTGAATAGCTCGCTGACGGCTTATGTTGCGCTGATTCACCGAGCGGCGAATCATAGGCAGCGTCAAGGCAACGATGACGATGACGGCTGTAAGCAGCTTCATATCAGTTGCGTTCATCTGCAAACGCAGCGCGATCGCGACGATAACACGATATAATACAGCGCCCAGAAGAACGGCAAATGTCGCCCGTGCGATGGTACGATGTCCAAAGATGGCTTCTCCGATAATAACCGAAGCTAATCCGACTACGATCATGCCCACGCCTGATTGAATGTCGGCAAAGCCTTGTGACTGTGCGACCAAGGCGCCTGAGAGAGCAACAAGCGCATTGGAGAGACTGACGCCGAGAATAAGCGTACTGTCGGTATGAACGCCGAAGCTGCGTATCATGCGCGGGTTGTTGCCGGTCGCCCGCAGTGAAAGTCCAATTTCCGTGCGCAAGAACCAATCCAATCCGAACTTAACAAGCAATGCAAATACTCCCATAACGATGAGCATCGTGTATCCTTGCGACAATGGGGTCAATACCGTATCCGTGTCCACTATCCCGATGTTGGCCTTCCCCATAATGCGCAGGTTGATGGAATAAAGGGCGATCATCATCAAAATACCAGACAAAAGCGCATTGATTTTACCTTTCGTATGGATAAGCCCCGTAATCATCCCCGCTATGCCCCCTCCTAAAAAGGCGAGCACCGTGCCGATTAACGGATGAATGTCCGATGTAATGCATAGAGCGGCAATCGCCGCCCCTGTCGTAAAGCTGCCGTCTACCGTCAAATCCGGAAAATCCAAAATTCGAAACGTTATATATACTCCAAGCGCCATAATGGCATATAACAAACCGAGTTCAACTGATTTTTGCATTGCCATCAAAAATCCACTCATCACTTGTTCCTCCTTTATAATCTTATAAAATAAAGAACGGCCTGCAATGATGCAGGTCGTATTATCCGTCTTCACCGGACAACGTGCCGTCACCTTGCCGACCGTTCTTGCCGACCATACATTTCGTTCCGCTCACTACCTCAGCAGATGCGATATCGCTTTTATTCGAATAAGTTATCAGGCTTCACTTCTTGTTTCAACGCATCCGACACTTCAAAGCCTTGCGCTGCCGCAGCCTTCAAGTTCAAGGCCAGATCAAGCGATTCAGGGAATTTGGCCGCGATATCCGACGCCTTCTTGCCATCCTTCAATATTTCTACTGCCATTTTGCCTGTCGTGTAACCAAGATCGAAATATTCAAAGCCATAGGATGCCACACCGCCGTTCTTGACCGAATCCTTCTCTGCCACAAACAGCGGAATTTTGTTGTCATTCGCAACGCCAACCGCAGCGCTTAATGCGCTGACCACCGTATTGTCGGAAGGCACATAGATTGCCTGCACCTTGCCAATAAGCGATTCGGCAGCCTGCTTCACTTCAGAGCTGTTCGTGACCGGCGCTTTATGAACGGTTAAGCCCAGCTTTGTCAGCGCCTCCTCCGCTTGCGTCACGTTCACGATCGTGTTTTGCTCGCCTTCGTTGGCTAATATGCCGACCGCCGTTACGTCCTTCACATTGTTCTTGATAAACTCCATCAGCTTCGAAATCGCTTCCGGGTGCAGGTCGGTCGTTCCCGTCACGTTACCGCCCGGACTCTCCATACTCTTCACCAAGCCTGCCCCAATCGGGTCCGTTACAGCAGTAAACAGAACCGGGATATCCTGTGCTTCCTTTGCCGCCGCTTGAGACACAGAGGTGCCGATGCCTAATATAAGTTCAACGCCACCCGTAGCAAATTTCTGCGCTATCGTTGCCGCATTCGAGTTGTCTCCCTGCGCGTTCTGATAATCGATTTCCAGATTGTCGCCTTCGACATATCCGTTATCCTTGAGCGCTTGAAGAAATCCTTTGTGTGCTTCATCAAGCGACGTATGGTTTACGACCTGCGCTACGCCGATTTTCACTTTGCCTGCCGCTTCTTTTTTCGTGTCTGAACCAACTGCGGTAGACGAGTTCCCGGCTCCTGCAGCCCCTCCGTTGGTTGCTTCACTGCCGCCGCAAGCTGCAGTGAACAGCATCATTACCGTAAGAATCCCCGCTAGAACGAAATGACGACTTGACTTCATAAATGCTTTCCCCTTTCTTCTCCCTCGATATGAGCTGAATTATAACCTGCACTAATGCGACGCACCGATGGTCAATTACCGTTTTTATGGTTTAACGCGCAAAAGCATGAACCCAGTAACGTGCCATTGACATAATTGTATATATTTATGCCGTCTCGTCAATATAAACGTTTGATATTTATGGTATTTTTTAGGTTAAAAATGGGTGTTTTTATAGTTTTCTTGTTCCATATATAAACAAAGCCATCTTTCTTCACTGCTGTCGAAAGATGGCTTTGTTGGATGTATGTTTCACACGAATGTGAATTTTTCTTTATTGCGTTGTGTGATGAAGATGGCTGCCGCCCTGCTTCCTGCTCTCGATTTCAATGCGCAGCAGCTCTAGGAAAGAAGGCTCCAACTCCATGCGGAGCGCTTCTTGATAAGCTTCTAACAAAGATTCGTCTTTTAATAGCGCAAACATGATTGCTCTCTCTATACTCCTTTGTTCGTGCTGTCTCGATAATCACGCCGGCGAGCCACACCATCTGCATACGCGGCATCCACCACCGCGTCGCGAACCTTGGACACGACCTGCGTGTTAAAGACGCTCGGAATAATATATAGTTCACTTAATTCTTCAGGGGACACCACTTCCGCAATCGCATGGGCTGCCGCCAGCTTCATGCGCTCGGTCACTTTGGAGGCGCGGCAATCCAGCACGCCACGGAACAACCCTGGGAAGCAGAGCACATTGTTAATCTGATTCGGGTAATCCGAGCGGCCAGTCGCAATAATGCGGGCTATGCCTTCGATTTCCTCTGGATCGATTTCGGGTGTCGGGTTCGCCATCGCGAATATGATCGGATCCGACGCCATCGCAGATACGTCTTCCTTCTTCAACACACCTGGACCCGATACGCCGATGAACACGTCCGCCCCTTTAATGACATCAGACAGCATGCCGCGCTCACCATTCGGATTCGTCTTCGCCGCAAAACGGTTCCAAGCCTCGTTCGCGTACAATTCATCCCGATTAAGCGCTCCTTGCCGATCGACGCCGATAACGTTGACCGCTCCAGCAGACATTAGCATTTCCGTACATGCCATTCCAGCTGCGCCGATGCCGCACAATATGATCTTGCAATCTTCTATCCGCTTGCCGACGATGCGCAGCGAGTTCAAAATACCGGCAAGCAAGACGACAGCCGTACCGTGTTGATCGTCATGGAAGACCGGGATGTCAAGCAGCTCGTTCAGACGCTGTTCGATCTCGAAGCAGCGCGGTGCTGAAATATCCTCCAGGTTGATGCCGCCGAAGGCTGGTGCGATCGCCTGAATCGTCCGGATAATCTCTTCCGTATCCTGCGTATCGAGACAGATCGGGAACGCGTCGACATTCGCGAATTGCTTGAACAGCATCGCCTTCCCTTCCATGACCGGCATCGCGGCCATCGCCCCGATATCGCCCAGTCCGAGCACGGCCGTTCCGTCTGAGACGACGGCAACCGTATCCCGCT
Organism: Paenibacillus sp. OSY-SE; assembly: GCF_000283315.1. Lineage (NCBI taxonomy): Bacteria > Bacillati > Bacillota > Bacilli > Caryophanales > Paenibacillaceae > Paenibacillus > Paenibacillus sp. OSY-SE. The sequence goes on from NZ_ALKF01000198.1 coordinate 50,546, forward strand.
TAATCGTCAGCGTATAGGCACGAGAAGGATCCTCGTGAATTGCCATACAGACACGTGCTACACCTGGGGTATAGACACGCGACAAATCATCGCGGTTCCGGATCGGAACCTTTGGCTGCATTTCAATTTTGCCGCCCAAATGAAGCAGGAACGTCTGGTCCGATACGTTAACGATTTTGACGCCTTCCACTTGCTTCAAATGTTGGACGATGCGATCGCCTACGCTGCCGTCATACACGTTCACCGTAATGTCGCGAACTGTTGATGCCGCTGTGCCGCGAATGACGTCAATCGCAACAATGTCACCGCCGCCTTCACCGATAGCTGCTGCAACTTGTGCAAATGTGCACTGATTTTTATCAATTTCCATACGAATAATAATATTCGTGCTTGACCCTAACGACTTGGCCATTGTCGTCACTCTCCCTTGGCGTAAGATCCTTTATAAGCGTTCTAAGATGCCAGCCAACAATGCGGCTCTGCGCGGAAGTTCTGTAAGCCATATATATTCTGACGATGAATGTGCTCCGTCTCCGCGGACTCCAAGCCCGTCCAATGTCGGCGTTCCGCATGCTGCAATAAAATTCCCATCACTGACTCCGCCCGTGCTCGTTTCACCGAGATCAAGGTTCAATTGATCCCAGGCAGCCCCGCGGGCGATATTGAACAGTCGTTCGATTTGCTTCGTTCTTTCCATCGGCGGGCGATTCATATCCCCAGTCATTTGCATACGAACTTCGGGATGAAAGGGCGTCAGATGGTTCATTCTCGCTGCAAAATGCCGAAAATCGTCCATCGTCTGCACGCGAACATCAATTTCCGCCGTCGCGCGATCTGCAATGACATTCGCACCGATGCCCCCGTTTACGACACCTACGTTGATATAAATGCCGCGGCTTGGTTCGGACCAAGTATGCAATCTAATAATCTGTCGCGCCATCTCCTCGACTGCGGACACGCCCGCCTCCGGGTTGACTCCGGCGTGGGCTGACCGTCCTTCCAAGGACAGCAGGAAGCGACCGCTGCCTTTGCGGGCGGTCTTTACCGCTCCATACGGTTCCATGGGAGGCTCCAGCACGAAGGCGGCCTCGCTCTTGCGCGCATAAGATTCGATCCATTGCCGGGAGGTGGGACTCCCAATTTCTTCATCACTATTAATTAATAACACAATTGATAGCTGTTGGGAAAGTTTATTTGTCATTTGCAGCAATTTTAATGCAAATAATGCTTGAATAAGACCTGCCTTCATATCGTAGACGCCAGGACCGAAGGCGCGATCCCCATCAATTCGGAACGGCCTGAGCTTCGCCTCGCCAGCAGGCCATACCGTATCCGCATGGCCGACCAGCAGAACTTGCCTCGGACCATTGCCTACACGAACGGCCAACCGATCTCCGTATTGCCGGTTCGGAACGCGCTCTACCCGTGCTTGGAGAACTTCGCTGCAGCGTGCAGCATACCAACCGATCATCCGGTCCGTTAATGACTTGTCCGTGGACGGTGAATCCATGTTGACACTCTCCGCCAAGAGAGCGACCATGTCCGGCAACCAACGTTCGAGCTGCGATACAAAATTCATAGGTTCTCGACCTGCCTTAATGGGAATGCGAATTGGAACCGAATAAGCGGTCTAATCCATATACCCGTTCTAAGATGAAAATAAAAATAAGACTAAGTAGAATCATGATGGATGAAATCGAAGCGACAAGCGGAGTCAGCGACTCCTGCATATAGTTGAATATCGCCATCGGCAGCGTGGTCGTCGACGGCGAAACGAGAAAGAGCGATACCGTCACGTTATCGAATGAAGTTAAGAAGGCGAACACCATTCCGGAGAAGATCGCTGGCCGGATGACCGGGAGCGTAATGTCCCAGAAGGTGCGTATCGGGTGAGCGCCCAATATAGCAGCCGCTCGTTCCAATGTATAATCGAAGGAGCTGAGTCCAGTTAACACCAGCCGCACTACGTACGGCACCGAAATGAGTATATGAGATAAGAGAAGTCCTGTAAACGTTCCTGCGAGCCCGATCCGTGTAAAGAATAAGAGTGCTGAAATCCCGATAATGAGTGAAGGCACCGTTAGCGGCGACAGCAAGAGAGCGTTAATCGCACCGCTGCCGGGCGGCCTGTATTTGTGAAGCGCCAACGCAGCCAGCGTGCCGAAGAGCGTTGCAATGACAGCGGCCAGCACCGCCAGCTTCAAGCTGAACCAGAAGGAATCGACGAATTCGGGTCGATCGAATATTTTGATATACCATTGCAGTGAAAAGCCTTCCGGCGGAAATCTCAGCACACCTGTCGATGTGAACGAGGTGGGAACGATAATAAGCAGCGGTGAAATGACCATCAGCACGACAAAGAACGTAATTAGACCAAGCGGGGTGAGGCGGAAACGTCCTGACTCCCTCATCATGATGAGAACACCTCCTTATGGCGCTTCGTCTCGACCAGCTTCGTAAAGAACGCAACCAACCCCAGTGTCGAACCGAGCAGCAAGAAAGCAAGCGCCGCTCCAAGCGACCAATCGTAAGCAGCCATCATCTTCTCATACGCGATGACAGGCATGACCTTCACAGAAGTGCCTCCCATAAGGGCCGGTGTCACGAACGCGCTCATTGCCAGACTGAATACGAGCGTCGTGCCCGCAAAGATGCCAGGCATGCTGAGCGGCAAGGTCACGCTGAAGAACATGCGCGCCTTGGATGCCCCGAGGATTCCGGCCGCCTTATATAATGAAGCATCTACCGCATACAGGCTCGTGGCCACCGCCAGCACCATGTAGACAATAAGGGAATCCGTTAACCCGATAACGACGCCGAGCTCATTGTAAAGCAAGCGCAACGGCTTATCGATAAGCCCAAGCTTTAATAACGTATTGTTAATAAAGCCGTTATCGCTTAAAATGACGACCCAGCCGAAGTTGCGTATGACAACACTGATTAAGTGCGGCGATAAAATAAGAAAAGTAATGAAACCGCGCATCTTGGGCGTTGCTCTCGCCATATACATCGCCACAGGGTAACCAAGAATAAGGCAAGCCAGCACCGTCCACAAGCTAAGCCTGACCGTGCGCCATAACACTTCAATATAATAGGGGTCTTGAAAAAAGAGCTTATACTGAGCAGCCGTCCACGCTCCCGTTCCTCCGTCTTCACGAACGCTAATCATTAGCATGTATAGCATCGGCAGCACGAACACGCCGAAGATAATAATGAAGCTCGGGACGAGCAGCAGTAGCGCTGCCCACACTTTGTTGCGCGCAAGCTTGGACATCGCTTACTCCTCCTTCCACGGAAAGACGCTGACGTCATGGGCATCCCATATGAGCTTGATGCGCTCCCCTTCGTCAAACCCCGCCTGACGGCGCAGCGTATGCGTACGAACGGTAACCGGAGCTCCCTCCACGTCGACGATAAGCTCGCCATAGGATCCGAGGAAAGAGATGAGGCGAACCGTGCCAAAGACTGTATTGTCTTCACCAAGGCCAGCCTTGGCATCGCGTTCCTCATGAGCTGCAGCCATTCGGATATGCTCGGGGCGGATATAAGCCGACACCCGCTCCCCTTCCTGGAACGAATACATATGTTGCTCCGCCTTCAATGTGATGCCGTTTGTCGTCACGAGCGCCCCCATGCCGTTTGACTGGGAGGTGACGACCGCCTCAAATCGATTTGATTTCCCAATAAACTCGTGTACAAATGCGGACGCTGGGGAATGGTATATGTCCTCAGGCGCACCAATTTGCTCCACCTTCCCGTGGTCCAAGACGACGATACGGTCGGATAAGTACATCGCTTCTTCCTGATCATGCGTGACGAAAATAGTCGTTACCCCAATCTCCTGCTGCAGCCGCTTCAGCTCCTCGCGCAATTCTTCCCGCAGCTTCGCATCCAAGTTGCTGAGTGGCTCGTCAAGCAAGAGCAACGACGGTTCTGTCACCAGCGCCCGGGCAATCGCAATACGCTGACGCTGTCCGCCGGATAGCTGCTTCGGATAACGATCGGCTACATGCGGCAGCTTCACCAGTTCGAGCACCTTGCGCACGCGTGCCTGCATATCACGCTTGGACGTCTTTCTCAGCTTCAGACCGTAAGCGACATTCTCTTCCACGGTCATATGCGGGAACAACGAATAGGTCTGGAACACCATGCCGAGATCGCGCTTGTTCGCAGGGACCCCATTCATCGATTTGCCTTTAATGCGCAGTTCCCCTCCATCCGGTTCCAGGAAGCCAGCGATCATATTTAATGTCGTCGTCTTCCCGCAGCCTGAAGGACCGAGGAATGTGACACACTCTCCCCGTTCCACCTGCAAGTTGAAATTGTCAACGACGGCCGTTCCTCCAAAGCGCTTGTGCACGCCCTGCAGTTCTACGTCATATTGTGTCATGAACATGCCTCCGCTCCGATAAGTATTCGCCATGTATGGTTGCTCAAAAAAGTCTCTTTTGAACACGAATTATTGTTTGCCGACCTGAGGTGCTACTTCTTTATTAAACGTATCTAGCCATTCCTTCATTTTTTGGCTGATGACTTCATAATCAAGTGCGACAATTTTGCTCTTATCGAAATCAAGCAGCTTCCCCGTGTCCTCCGGCAATTTCACATCGACGGCCGTATTATAATACAGCTTGGTTGCGTACAGAATCTGGACATCCTCCGTCAACAGGAAATCAATGAACGCTTTTGCAGCCTCCGGATGCTTGGCGCCTTTCACCAAAGAGGCAACGTTCGGCACGATATTTGCCCCTTCCTGCGGGATAACGAATTCAAGCTCCACACCTTGATCCTTCTGCACAATGCTGCGCGCCATCGTCCATGCTGTATACACGGATGTATGATTTTGCAAATTTTGCTGCAGCTGGGCGGCCGTCTTCGCAAAGGTCGGCATATACCCGGCAATCGTTTTCAGTTTATCGAACCCTGCGGTCATGTCTTTCTCGGATCCACCATTGGCATAAGCAAGCATAATGGTAGCGGATCGTCCGAAATTGCTGGACATTTCCGTCAGCGTAATATTTCCCTTCATCTCCGGACGAGCCAGGTCATTCCATGATTCAGGGACAGGCAGCCCTTTGTCCCGTACAAGCTTGGCATTATACGAAATACCCATTGGGGTAAAGTTGACGGTTACGCCGCTGTTCTCGTTCACCTTTAATGATTCGTCAATCTTGGACATATTCGGAATTTGGCTCGAGTCAAGTGTTTCCCACAACCCTTTTGCGCGTCCCGCCTCTTGTTCACCGCCCTCGATGACGGCGACGTCTATTTGCGGCGAGCCTTGCTGGGCAGTGACTTTCGCTACAATATCAGTCGACACGCCCGACACATATGACAGCTTGACCTCTGGGTATTTGTCATTGAACTTCTTAAAAATTTCATCCTTCATCAAGGCTTCGACCGTCGCGCCATTTCCCGCAACAATCAGTTCGCCTGCAAGCGCAGTTGAATTGGAATCGCTTCCATTAGTTTGGGTTGAAACCGATTCTCCGCAAGCTGCCAACAAAGTTCCTGCTAACGTCAAAGCCAATATCAACGAAGCCCAGCGACGTACCTTCATTATTTTCCTCCCTAATTCGTTCACATATAGTGAACACTGTTTATGAATAGTGAATATTGGTTTGATTTTAGCACAGCGATTTGGTATGTTCAATACAGATACCATGAATTTTGTCACATTTTAATCACTTATCAGGAAAAATATTGAACACATTCGTGAATTTTCGATGTCTTACGGAAAACATATTTGCAATCATCGTTTTGTTTGCATATTGGTGCGTGTTCGAAAAGGAACCTTTTTGAACAAACTCTATTGAGATGCAGGGTAGGGAGAGAGAGGGTATGGAACACTATCTGACTTCCGTACAGAAATGCTGTACGCTGCTTAAAGTATTTATTAACGGCAACAAAGAATGGGGCGTCACCGACCTAAGCAAGGAACTGCAGTGGTCCAAAGGGGCTGTGCATAAAATGCTGTCGACGCTTGAAAGCGAAGGATTCATCAAGCAGAATCCGCAAACGAAGCTGTACTCGCTCGGATATACCCTTCTGGAGCTGGGCAACAAAGTAAAGCATGATGATGATTGGGTCAGCTTCTCAAGGTCTTATTTGCAGCAGTTGGCTGAATTGACGAAAGAATCCGTCTGTCTTTGCATTCGTGACCATCGTGATGCCATCTATGTGGACAAGCTGGATTCTCCCTTGCCTATCCGCTTCATCATCGATGCGTACCGCCGCTTCCCGCTGTACGCGACAAGCGCATCGCGCGTTATTCTCGCCTTCAGTCCGGAGGAAATGTGGGATGCTGCACTCGAAGAGCCAATTACCGCGTTTACGGAACAATCGCTCACCGATCTTAGCGAAATACGAAGTCGTCTCGAACTCATTCGCAGCCGCGGCTATGAGATTAGCTCCAACATGCGCAATGTCGGTGTTACGGGTATCGCTGCCCCGATCTATCAAGCCGATGGCAGTGTAAATGCCTCCATCAGTCTCATCGGACCAAGTGACCGAATGGAACCGAATGTAGACCGCTGGCTCAGCGCGCTGCTGCAAATGACGAAGGAAATGTCCCGCTTAGTCGGTTATAAATAACGCCTGCTAGGCAATCTTCTTGTCAGAACCCTTCTACAAATGCAACAAGCCAAAGCCCGAACCATCCGGTTCAAGCTTTGGCTTCCTTTGTGCTGCGTCTATTTATTTGCGCTCAAGCATAATCCAACTGGCATACTCTGTCTCTTCGAACTTAATCGTAAAGTTGAGCATGTCGCCGAGCGAACGAAGTGGAGCGAAAATCATTCCGTCCTTCAGTTCCGGCGCAACCGGCAGTGTCATTGCCTGCCCGTCGGCTGTCGCTTCCTTGCTGCCCAGCTTCATTTCAATGCGGTTGCCTGTAATATCATCAATGATAGCGATTTGCTTCGTGCTGCTGTCATATTTCAAATCTGCATCGAATTGCTGCGCCACTTCACTAAGAGGTGCCATCATGCTGCCGTTTTTGTTGTAAGGAAGCGGATCGTCAGAGAACCAATCGTCGTATTCGCTGCTCTTCATAGGCAGCATTGCGATCTTGCTCGTAATGCCCATTCCCTTCAACCAGCTATATACAACCGATTTGGAATCGAAATGATTCAGCCACTTTCCTGGCGTCATGTTCGGATCGTCCATCTTCACAGCATTCGCCGTATCGATAACATCCGCCTTCACGTTGCCATTGATGTTGCTCAATTCCGATGTGATCGAATATGTAATGCCTTTTAACGGGATTTCTTGGCCTGCAGGCAGTGCCACATTCAACTGTATGGAAGATTTGCGAACATTAGACTGTCCGTCTACATAATAGTCCAGCGTCAGCTTCGTATTCGGTCCTAACACCGTTGCCAGCTCTGGCGTTTCTTTTACGAGCTTGGCATAAGCGGCATCGAGTTCTTCCACCCATTTCGGAGCATTTTCCATGACCCACTTGTACGCCGTCAAGCCGAGCACTTCACCGTCTTTCAAGAAATCCAGCTGACCGGATTCATCCCCGAGAGACAGTCCCATGCCTGCCGTGATGATTGGCGCATACAATTTGCCCATCTCTTGGAACCATGCCTTCAATCCCGCTTCATCCTTCAAGAGTGATTGCAACGTTTCTTTCACCCAAGGAATCAATTCCTCCCCGGTAAATTCCATGTGCAGCTTCTTGAGCGACAAGGATTCGCCTGCAACTTGCTCGTTCACCGACGATACGTCCGCTTGCTTCGGATTCGGAGCATGCTTGACTAACAAATCCACCGTCGATTTCATGAAGGATTGCGCTTGCTTCGTCACTTCATCCGTCGGCAGCATGCCGATACCTGCAACCAAACCAGGATCGCTAATAATAAGTGGTGATTTCGCTCCTTCCACCCATAATGCCATAGCAGTATCCTGCTTGCCTAATTTGAACGGCACTTCCTGGCCCGCCAGCTTCAGCTTGCCCTCCATTGACACATGTGTGATGTCTTGTGTCTTCGCATCAATGGTAATCTGCGCATCATTCAACCATTGAATGATCTGCTTGTCTTCATCGCTCAATTTCGCATTGTCAGCGAGATCAAGCTTTAATGAAACGGTACTCTTGGATTCAGCCGATTTGACGTCAAGCTGCTGCTTCAGTACCTTCGCAACATCAAGCCCGCCGATCGATTGACAACCCGTCAGCACGACGAGCATGGCAACTAGTCCGAGTGCCAGCCACTTCCGAATACGCATAATATCTCTCCCTTCATTGGTGAGCAATGATTCCCACGGATTCATTATGACCGTCCTTCCATCCGCTTGTAAAGACCCTTTCGTATCAATTCCGGCAATTGAATGAGAAAATCTCTATCGAGGCCTTCCGAAGAGAACTTAAACATATCTCAGTGGTAAAAACATACCCTCTCCTCCCGGTATTTTCTTCGCATTAAAGCCGATTCAACGTTATCCGGATGGAGAGGGTGCTGCAATATTGCAAGCTTATTGGGCTGCCGATCTGAGGCGTATATAGTCGTCTGCATCTTGGCATGCGGTGAGACGCCAATATTCTGTATGGCTCGCCGTCTGTTCCGGCTGGATCGTGACCAACGGCCCCAATGTTTCCAGCTCCAGCATGTGAGCGTTCGTATATAGCTCGAACGAGCTGCCGAAATCCGGGTAATGGACGTCCTGCTGCGGCTCGTAACGCTTTTCAAACGCAACGCCGCTTCGGATATACGCCGCCCAGCCTTCCTCATTGTGCATCCCGAATTTAAAAGCCTGTTGGAATTCGGAGGATTGACGAACCGTTATCAACTCCTCGCCCCAAGTGACGCGCTCGTCGTTCATCTTCGCATACGGCCACAACGAGATCGAACGGTTCGGCAAGAAGCCGGTTTCACGTTTCGTCTGCGGAGCGACCGCAATGCCTCCCGGCGCCATGACCGATATCGCCCAAGGCGCAAGCTCGATTGGCCATGGCCCTTTGTTCGTGATGACGTGGCGAACTGTAATCTCTTCATCAGATAGAAGAAGTTCAATTTCTTTGCTGATATGGGTCCACGGCTCGACCGGTGAGATGAATTTGACTCCCGATTCGGTCAATACATACTCAATAGGCTTATCGTCTGGCGCATAGGTGCGTGGATATGCTTCCGGGCTTGCCCAGAGACGGTGCCCGCCGCGCAGCAGCCATCCATCGCTGCCCATTGCATGAAATTCAGGCCCCTCCTGACGGACGCTGCCTTCGATATCCTCAAAAAAGACATTTTCACCATCCGCTAAGCTTAGATGCATAATTCGAATGCCGTAGGTAAGCGGCACAATCATACAATAAGTTCCGTTCTCCAGCTTCAGACTTTCTCCAAAACGTTCATGCTGTATCTTATTGACACTTATGTGATTCAATCATTTCGCCTCCCAATAATTCAACTCTGAAATCCGGCTCTGGATACAAAACGCTGGAACGCTTCCTGCCCTTGCCCGTCCTGCTTGAACACACCTGCAGTCCCCAAAATTTCAACGAATTTCGTTCCAATTTCATTGCGGATGATGTCTATCGCTTCTGCTTGTGAATTCGTCGTGCCCGCATTCCCCAGCATCGCCTCAATCCAAGCGGCGTGCGGATATAGAGCGTCCTTCTCATCCAATTGGAGCCGCAGCGTCTGCCAATCATCCTGACCTGTCAGCAAAGATGCCATTCGTTCGGTTTCCTGCTTCAGACGGCCCGGGAGTATTGCCAGCCCCATCACTTCGATCAGACCGATATTTTCTTTCTTGATGTGGTGGAGGTGGCGGTGCGGATGGAAGATGCCTTCCGGATGCTGCTCGTTGGTACGGTTGTTCCGCAGCACGAGATCCATCTCATACTGCGCCCCGCGGCGCCGCACGATCGGCGTCACCGTATTATGTCTTACTTCCCCGTCAGATCCGGATGTCGAAGCAAGCAGCTCTACACTAGGATCGCTGTAGCACTTCCACTGCTCGTACACCTCATCTGCACACTGCAGCAGCATCTCCTTATTATCGGATCGCAGACGCAACACCGACATCGGCCACTGCACGATGCCCGCCGTCACCCCCGGATAGGCAGAATGCGTAAACTCCGCGTCCATCGGCGCTCTCTCAATCGGAAACGTGTGTCTGCCCGCCTGAAAGTGGTCGTGACTCAGAATGGAGCCGCCTACAATCGGCAGGTCCGCATTCGATCCGATGAAGTAATGCGGAAATTGCTCCGTGAACGCCAGCAGACGGCTGAAGGTGCTTCGAGTCAACGTCATCGGAACATGTTCCTTGCGGAATATGATGCTGTGCTCGTTGTAATATACATACGGCGAGTATTGGAAGAACCACGGTTCCTCATTCAATTGCAGCGGTATGACGCGCAAATTTTGACGAGCCGGATGATTGAGCCGGCCCGCATATCCGACATTATCGGCGCAGAGCAGACACTTCGGATAGTCCGATACGGACGCCTGCCCTGCCTGCGCGATCTCCTGCGGACTTTTCTCCGGCTTAGACAGATTGATTGTCATTTCCATAGCGCCGAATTCGCTGTGATGAAGCCAGTATTCATTTTTCCGGACGCGGTCCACCCGAATGTAATTGCAGTTCCTGCTTAACTCGTAAAAGTCATCGGTCGCCCGCTCAATTCCGCTCTCCACACGCAGCTGCTCAAAGCGCGCGATCGTTTCCGATGGTCGCGGCATTAGCAGTCCCATAATCTTCGCATCAAGCAAGTCGCGCCGGGTTGCCGTATTGTCCGGTATGATCCCGATGCCATAAGCATAATCGAGCAGGTCTTCAAGCATCGCTTGGGGCTCATCTGGAATATCGCTCCATGTGTCGCTTTCGTATCCTGCGCAAGGTTCGGCAATATGGAACAGATCGAGCAATTGATTGCGGACATATGGCAGATCGGATGTGGCAATCATATCTTTGTGCAGCGCGTAGCGAATCAACCTTTCGATTTGCAAGGCAACACGCTCGGTTAAGGCTGACTCTTGCATCGTCCTTCCCCTCCTTATTCCACGTATCCGTTCGGATGCGCTTGATGCCAGCGCCATGCGCTCTGAATAATAATCTCCATGTTCTCCCGCTTCGGCTTCCAGCCCAAAATCGACTTCGCTTTGTCGGCGGAGGCGATGAGCACGGCAGGGTCACCGGCACGACGCTCGCGAATGACCGTCGGAATCGACAGTCCCGTCACGCGTTCAGCCGTGTGAATGACATCCAAGACAGAGAAACCATTGCCGCTGCCCAAATTGAACACGTCGCTCTCACCATCCTGCCGCAAGTAGTCCACTGCCAACAAGTGGGCATCCGCCAAATCGCTTACGTGAATGTAATCCCGTATGCAAGTGCCGTCCTCTGTCGGGTAATCGTTGCCGAAGACAGCAATTTCGTCTCGCTTGCCAAGCGCAGTCTGCAATACGATCGGCACCAGGTGCGTCTCTGGACAGTGGTCTTCGCCGATAAGCCCGCTCTCGTGCGCTCCCGCCGCATTAAAGTATCTAAGCGCCACGTACTTCAAGCTGTGCGTCTCGTCGAACCAACGCATCATCCGCTCCATCGTCAGCTTCGTCTCGCCGTATACGTTCGTCGGGTTCGTCTTGGCCGTCTCTTCAATCGGCGTCCGCTCCGGTTCGCCGTACGTCGCTGCTGTCGAAGAGAAGACGATGCGCTTCACGCCGAATTGCTGCATCACTTGCAGCAGCATGAGTGTGCCATGTACATTATTGTCATAATATTTGGCTGGGTTCTGCATGCTTTCTCCTACTAGAGAATAAGCAGCAAAGTGTATGACCGCATCGATGTCATGCTGCCCGAAGACGCCTTCCAAGAAGGCTTTGTCACGGATATCTCCGACATGAAGCGCACCACCCAGCACCGATGACCGATGCCCGGTCTCTAATGAATCAACAATAACAACCTCTTCCCCACGCGCAAGCAATTCCGCTACCGTGTGGGATCCGATATAGCCTGCACCGCCTGTTACTAATACAGCCATCGATTATGCCTCCCCCTTCACTGCAGTTGTCTGTTCTGTTATCTCATGTACGCCGTCACCGACGTTGCATACATAGAACTCTGCTCTCAATCCGGTGCGCTGCTCATATGCTTCACCGACCTGTGCGATAAAGCGTTCGACCGCCGCTTCGCTCACGAGGGATACGGTGCAGCCGCCGAAGCCGGCGCCTGTCATGCGCGAGCCAAGCGTCCCTTCCACCTGCAGCGCCTCCTCCACCATCACGTCAAGCTCAGTACAGCTGACCTCATACAGGTCGCGCAACGATTCATGCGAAGCAACCATCAGCTCGCCGAAGCGTTCCAACTTGTTCGCTTTGAGAGCCTCCACCGACTGCAGCACACGGTCGTTCTCCGCAATGACATGTTCCGCCCGTCTGCGTACGGTCTCATCGACAATCGCTTGCTTATTCACTTGATACTGTTCTGCGCTAAGCTGTGCCAGCAATTCAAGATCAGAGAACACGCTCTGTAACGCCTGAACCGCTTGATCGCACTGTGAACGGCGCTCGTTATACTTGGAATCGACCAGTCCACGGCGCTTGTTCGTATTGCCAATAACCAACTTATAACCGTCCGTACGGAACGGCACATGCGTAAATTCCAGCGTATCGCACATGAGCAGAATGGCGTGGCCTTCTTTGCCATTCGCTACGGCGAACTGGTCCATAATACCGCAATTGACGCCAACGAATCGATTCTCTGCCCGTTGGGACAATACGGCGATATCCGTACGGTCAATCCCATGCCTTTCCAGGATCAACAAGGCATAAGCGGTTACGACCTCCAATGAAGCAGACGATGACAATCCCGCTCCGTTCGGAATTTCCCCGTGGAACAGCAAGTCATACCCGTTCGTTATGCCACGTCCGGACTCTTCCAGCTCGACCATGACACCGATCGGGTAATCCGTCCACTCTCCGCTCTTCGCATGTTTGATATCCGCTATATTTACATTACGTTGAAAATCGAAATTGGTCGTGACCAAGCGAATCATGTCGTCATCACGCGGGCGAATCAGTAATGTCGTCCCGAACTCCAAAGCAGCCGGAAGGACGAAGCCTCCGTTATAATCGATATGTTCACCAATCAGATTCACCCGACCTGGAGCATGGAAAAAACGAACCGGCAATTGACTTGTCCCAAATTCCTGTTCGAATCGTGAGAGCAATGCGTTTGCTTCCATCACAATTTACCTCCTAATAAGTTCGTGTTCAAAAAGGCACTTTTCAGCACCGAGAAGTACAAGATTTCGTTAGAAAACTACATCGGAAGCATCCCTCGAAGAAGGAGGAGCGCAGTTAAAAGTTTGCGCAAGCAAACTCGCTTCGGAAGCATCCACTGGCAAGACTGCATGGTCACCTGATAGGTTTCCGTAATTGCACTTCATACATTTATCATACTGAAATACGTGGGAGTCTGTAATATAGCGATGTGCACATCATATAGACAAATGTGACCTCGGTTCAATTCCATGATACAATAGACATCGATAGAACGGTTAGCGTAAGGGGGAGAGCATGACACACTCCATAGAAGACCTGAATAGGCCGAATGCTGCCGATGAACCGGCACAGACTGCATGGCAAAAGGAAGAAACTTATTCCGTAGCCTCCAATCCGATGTTGATCGAACGGGAAGGGATTCATGTCCTGTTCTCCGGCGAGAGTCAGACTCATCCGTCCCACAGACTCGGTCCCAAGCTGTATGACTACTTTTTGCTGCATCATATTATGGATGGTCACGGTACATTTATAACCGAGACGAAGTCCTATCCGCTCGGACCCGGGGACGCCTTTCTCATTGCGCCCAATGAACTGGTCAGTTACGCGTCCGATGCCCGTTCCCCATGGGAATACCGTTGGATCGCCTTCAAGGGAGAACGCGCCGCGTCCCTCGTGCGCGCTGCCGGCTTTACGCCACAGCGACCGGTCGTCAGCGCAGGCTTGCAATGTGAAGCTCCGCAATGGATGGACCGCATTCGGCATGCTTATCAGCAGCGCGACATGTCTGCCGATTTAATCGCGCACGGCTGTCTCCATCTCATTATGGCGGACTATGCGGATCATCAGCGCAGTGTTGGTGACGATGTTCGTCTCAGACCAGAATCCGAAATTCAACAGACGGTGCGACAAATGATTCAAATGATGTCAACGCAATATGCACATCCGCTTTCCATCGAGCAAATCGCGGACAGCTTAGGTTATAGCCGTGCCTATTTGTCTCGCATCTTTAAACGCGTCACTGAGATGACACCAGTCACCTTTCTCTTGAAGCTGCGCATCGACAAAGGAAGGCAGCTGCTGCGAGAACGTCCGAATCTGACCATAGAGCAAATCGCCGCCTCTGTCGGCATACCTGACGCACTTTATTTCTCACGGCAATTCCGGCGTTTCTATGGACAGTCGCCCACCATATACAGAAACAGCACACTGGAACTAAATCGACCCGGCAAACGCAACAAATAGGAACAGGCATTTTAGAGGATATTGGTCATGCTTATTTTACACCCTGTACAATTCATTCGTAGGAGTGAGCTAGTCGCCGCGATATCCGAATTATCGCGCCGCGGAGTTGAGAAGCTGTCGTCCATGCTGAAAAGGAAAACTGAACAAGCACAAGCCGCCTGCAGCGCTAATCGGCCACAGGCGGCTTTATTGATCTTATGAACCTGTCATGATAAGCCTCTTAAATGTGCTGCCATCGGAACATAGCGCTCCTCGAATGCTTGCCGGTAACGCTCATGGCGCACCGCATCCGGCGCATATTCCACGACACCGCGGCTCTGCATCGCCACCCGAACCTCTTCGGCATTGCCGTAATATCCAGCGCCAAGCGCGGCCGCACAAGCCGCCCCCAGCATCGTCGCTTCTTCAATCGGCGGCACGACGAGCGTAATGTTGGAAATGTCCGCCTTCATCTGCAGCCATGCCGGCAGTCTCGTACCGCCTCCAACCGCCCGCATGAAGCGAATGGCATGCTCCGAGTTCCGTTCGGCGCTCTGCCGGATCATTTCAAGCTGATAGGCCGTCCCTTCAAAGACGGCGCGCAGCAATTCCTTCTTGCCATGGGATTGCGCAAGCCCGATCAATGCCGCCCGTGTGCGTGAATTCGGGAACGGCGCGCCGCTGCCCGATAAGTACGGGAAGAACATCGCTTCGCCCGGTCCATCATTCACCTCAACCATCAGTTCTTTAATCTGCTCGTAGGATAAGGCCTCATCTGCCAACTGCCGTCGAATCCATTCCACGGCACCGCCGGAGGAAGCGTTGCCTCCCATCCAGAAATGGTACCCTGGGACGACATGAAAGCCATAGGACAATCCCGTTTCAAATTCAGCTTGGCCCAATGCCCTCTTCTCGATTGTCCCGACGAGCGTCTCCGCCGTCCCCATCGACACATACACATCACCGGGATCGACGGCGCCGACAGCCAGTGCGGCACATACATGATCGTGCCCGCCGATAGCTACCGCCGCCCCTTCCGGCAGGTGCAGCGCCGCAGCCGTGGCCGCAGTGACGGAGCCAAGCGGAACACCGCTCGGACGAACTTCCGGAAATACGTCCTCGTTCAAGCCGAAGTGGCGAATCCACTCCATATCCCACGCCTGATTCGGGATGCTGTAAGCATATGTGCGCGTCGCGAGGGTCGGGTCGCACGCCATCACGCCCGTCAAGCGGTAAGCAATATAACCGGATACGGACAGCCACACGGCATCGTCGAACATGTCCGGATCACGTTCCTTCAGCCAGAGCAGCTTGGCTAAGCCATGCTTGAAGGATAAATGCAGCCCTGTCCGTTGGAACAGTTCTAGTGGTGTCCCTTCACGGCGAATCCGCTCGGCCTGCGGGGCCGAGCATGTCTCGAACCAAGGCAGAAACGGAGATTGCACGGCTCCGGTGCTGCGATTCACGAGCAATCCGCTCTCCGCCATGCTTGTAATGCCGATATAGGCGACAGGCTCTGTCCCGTAAGCTGCCATCAGCTCCCGAATCATCGTGGCCACGTCATTCCATAGCGCTTCCGGATCATATGTGACAAAGCCTTCATTCGAATCAACCGTTTCCGTCGGACGGCTCACTTGACCAATCAGCTGTCCGGTCTCATCAAACAGGCCGACTTTGCGATTCGTCGTACCCAAGTCAATCCCCATCATCCGCATGCTCTTATTCCCCTTTTCCTCGTAGCTGCTTATAAGCTGCATCGAACAGCGCACCCATCGGTTCGCGATAGACTGCATCCGCATATGCGTCCACGCTCGTTGCCGACCGGTTCATCAAGATGAGCTTCGCCTTGGCCGCCAGCCTGATAAAGCTGGCGGCCGGCTGCACCGTGAGCGAAGTCCCGCCCACGATGAGCAAATCCGCTTCACGAATTCGCGCGACGGCATGCGTGATTACGTCATCATGCAGCTGCTCTTCGTACAGCACAACGTCCGGCTTCAGCATGCCGCCGCACTCGGAGCACGCCGGAATTGCGCTCTCGCTATGCAGCACGCTGTCCAGTCCGTATTTCGCCCGGCAACTCGTACATTCGTTGCGATGGATGGAGCCATGCAGCTCCCACACCTCTTCGCTACCTGCCGCTTGGTGCAAGCCGTCGATGTTCTGCGTGACCACGGCCTTGACGATGCCGTCTTGCTCCAGCTGAGCCAGAACACGGTGGGCCGCATTTGGCTTGGCCGCTGAATGAATCATTTTCGCTCGATAAAAACGATAAAACGTGTCCGGATCGTGTTCAAAAAAGGACCGGCTTAATATGACCTCCGGCGGGTGGCGGAATGTCTCATCATCCGCAAAAATACCGTCACTGGAGCGAAAGTCGGGAATTCCGCTCTCCGTCGAAGTGCCGGCGCCGCCGAAGAAGACGACGGAACGGCTGCGGCTTAGCCAGTCTGCCAGCTGATTCGCATGGGCTTGTAGTGTTGAATCAGAATGTCCGGTTGGCATCATGTTCGCTTTCCTCCCTTTTCTACATCGATTGCTATGTAATTAAGTATAGCGCAGGGTGACCTAATGAGAAAACCTCTGTCGAGGCCCCTTGATTCAGAAAAACGAAACCCTATCAAGTCACCAGTCGGAAAAGTCAATTGCTCTTGCTCTCCACTACCGGGATCATATCAGACTTTCTTTTCATTTACAGGAATTTTTGAGAATGTGTTCCAGAAAAAAGAATATGATCTCACCCGTATCTTATCATATAAGCCATTGCCTTCAGTTTCTAGGCTGTTCCTTGCTTAGTCTGAATCATGGGGAGAGTGAACAAAAGAGTACTTTGACGACTCTTGCCTTGCTCACAAAAAAAAAACCTGCGCAGCATCATTCAGGAAATGAAGATGCCTCACAGGTTTGCCTTGTTCCTTATAAATCCGGATGCTCATGCTTCGCTTTCAGCGCGTTCCACCGGCGATCCACTTCATGCTCGAATCGATGAAGGGTGTCCGCATTTTCCGGCTTCGCCATATGTCGCGTCTTGCCCATCATATTAAGCCAATCCAAGAGCGGGATTTTCTTGTTCTTCTCTTCCGGATTGTACGTAATGTTCGTTACACCGCGCTCCACCTCATAGAGCGGGAAGAAGCAGGATTCTACGGCCGCATTTACGATTTGCGTGCCCATCTTATCCTCGGACAGCCAGTTCAGCGGACAAGTGATGAGTATTTTGCCGTACACCAGCCCTTCGTTCTGGGCATACCACTGCGCCTTCGCTGCCTTCTTGAGCAAATCCTGGGGATAAGCCTCGCTGCCCGTAAATACGTAAGGAATGTTCGTCGCAGCCATAATCTGCGCCGTATCCTTATGATGGAACATCTTGCCCGCCTGTACGGTGCCTACGTTGGAAGTCGAGGTGCGGTGCCCCAGCGGTGTCGAATAGGACAATTGGGCACCGGTATTCATATACCCTTCATTGTCATATTCCAAAATAATCATTTTATGATTGCGCAGAGCGGCTCCAATGGCCGGGCCCATACCGATATCCATGCCGCCGTCGCCCGTTATCATGACGAACGTGAAGTCGTCCGGCAAATTCAATGCGTCAAGCTCGCCTCTCCGTTTGCGCTCCCAGAACATTTCGACGACGCCGGACAAGGTTGCCGCTCCGTTCTGGAACAGGTTGTGAATATAAGTTGCTTTATGAGCGGAATACGGGTAGCCTGTCGTCACCACCATTGCGCAGCCCGTATGAAAGAGGGCCACGATATCCCCTTCAATCCCTTTGAAGAACAACTCCAAGCCTGAGAAAATGCCGCAGCCCGGACATGCGCCATGTCCCGGGGCGATGCGCTTCGGCTTCTTCGTCAATTGGCGCAAGGGCGGAATGCGGACATTCAGCTTGCCTGTCTCTTCATCCTGCTTGACCGTAATGAGCCCGGTCTTCAAATCCTCATATTTCATCGGCTCCAGCACCCGCTGAGGCGTTGTTGCCGCATCGCCTGGCGTGTGGCCGTAATAATCGAACGGCTTCTCCACATGCCCCTTCTGCACAGCCTCCAAGGCGCATTCGAACAAAGCGTGACCGTCCTCGGAATAGAAATCTTTACCGCCCAAGCCGTAAATTCGGTTAATAATCATCGTGTCGCGGTTGCCGTGCGTCAAGAGCGCCGCCTTCACTTCATTCACCATATTTCCGCCGTGTCCGCCATAGGAATCCGCACGGTCGCCGACCGTAACGGCTTTCACATGCGCCAACGCCTCGGCGATCTCCTTCGCCGGAAATGGACGGATGATGTTCGGCGATATAGCCCCTGCCTTAATTCCCATTGCCCGCAATTGATCGACAACGTCCTTAATAATCTCTCCCGCCGAATTCAGCAAAAACACGGCGACCTCTGCATCTTCCATCCGGTACAGATCAAGAATCGGATAATCGCGTCCGGTCAGTTCGGCATATTCTTGGCGGATGCGGTCGAACACCTCGCCGGCTTTATACATGGCCATGGACTGCTGATAACAGTTGTTAATGTAATCCGGCTCATTCATGTAAGGCCCGACCGTAATCGGATTGTGCCGATCAAGCGTGTCGGCGAAGCCGCGCACCGGCTGCTCCCCGATGAACTGGTGAACGTCTTCCCGGTGAGCGAACGTCTGCACGCGGCGCTTCTGGTGCGATGTAAAATAGCCGTCGAACGCGACGAGCACCGGAAGACGGACCTCCGCATCCTCTGCCAGCTTAATTGCCATAATGTTCATGTCATATACCGCTTGCGGATCACGACAGAGCAAGATTGGCCAACCCGTATTGAGCGCAAAATATAAATCCGAATGATCACCGTGAATGTTGAGCGGTCCTGAGACTGAGCGGCATACCAAGTTCATGACCATCGGGAAGCGAGTGCCCGATTGCACCGGCATCTGCTCAAGCATATACATATATCCGTTTGCGCTCGTCGCATTGAATACGCGTCCGCCTGCCGTCGATGCGCCGTAGCAAATTCCTGCCGAACCATGCTCTCCATCCGCCGGAATGAGCTTGACATCGTGCTGTCCGTTCGCTTTCATCAAGTCGAGAAATTGCGCAACTTCCGTCGACGGCGATATCGGGTAGTAGCCCATAATATGATAATTAATTTGGTGGGCGGCGTAAGCGGCCATTTCGTTCCCCGATTCGTACACCATGCGCTGCTCTACTGTCCCGCTCTTCATTTCCTTTTCATACTCAATTGCCACAGGTCCTCATCCTCCTTAACCTCACTCTATTTACTGGCGCGCGGTTAAATCGAACAGATGCGGAACGCGATGCTCATCCGCATATCCGTCCTCTTCCCTCTCGCTGGACAACGCGTCCGTCGGACAAGCATAGACGCACTTCAAGCAGCCTTTGCAGTATTGGTAATCAATGCCTTGCAGGAACATCTGCGGCCGTCCCTTCTTATCCGGCTTCTCTTCCCATACGAAGCAATAATCAGGACAGACATTGTCGCACGCAGCGCAGTGGATACACTTGTCTGATAAGAAATGAGGCATCATTCCCGCACGCGAGATGCTCAAATCTTTGAGGATTGAATTACCCGGGTTCACGACCATCCCGCCGATAGGCTGTGTCTCATAGCCAAGCAGCGGCGTGTCCCAACGTACAGGCTCTGGCAGCTCAATGCCTTCCGGGAAGGCGAACGTCTGGAACTTCACTTCATCGTAGCCGCGCTGGAAGGTGTTCAACGCCGGCTGCACCGCGTTCGGATATTTCTTCTCCAGCGATTTGCGGATGACGCTCTTCATCTGCTCTACGTCCAAGAAATCACACAGACGGAACAAGGCGCCTAACATCGCCATATTGACACGGTTCTTCTCCTCCAAAGCGATGCCGATAGCGTCTACGACCGCAATTTTCCCTCCAGAGAGACACAGCTTCTCCTTCAATTCCTCCGGCGTTTTCGTCGAATTCACGAGAACGAGGCTGTCTTCGTAGATTCCGCTTGTTACATGCGTTGTCTTATGAAGCGACTCATGGAATATACCTACGATGTGTGGACGTTCAACCGGCGTCGTATCGCGGATGAGCGTCTCAGGCATACAAAATCGGATATGCGCCTTCACCGGCGATCCTTTCTTCTCTGAACCGTAGGAAGAGAAGCTGACACCGTTCAATCCGCTTCCATTTACTCCAGCTTCCGCCAACATTTTTCCAGCCAAATTCGCGCCGAGTCCTCCAATGGATTCCAACCGGATCTCAAAGAAACCAAGTGCGTTTACTTTTGGCAAAGTGACCATAAAGTTACTCCTTTCCTAACTCCTGATACCGAATGGTGATATGCACCGCGAGGCAGGACGATTGTCATTATGATAAGCTGTCATGAAGACAGGTCGAGCCAAATTGTAACGTTATGACAAAATGGTAAACTCGGAGCAGGCCATTCTGTATGATAATTGTCACTTGATTGTGTTTGTATATGACCAACGTGTGAAATTTGAACTTTTTAAGTTTGAAAGAAAGGATCGTCTTGATGGATGGAATGACACGGTTCATATTAGGAAGGGTTAAGCATGCGCATAGGATGTCGCATGATGTCGTAGAAAGGGAGGAAGGGCATGATATCGGAAGACTTGCCCCTCTTCCGTTAAAGTTAGAGAGTGCATGGAGTGTAATATGTGTATGCTGGTATGAGTAAAATATACCGCTTACATGAATTTCATTGCGTCGAAGAAGGAAATAACATATTTCGCTATATTATTCGACAGGAACGATAGAATTCCTGCTCATCTTCTCCTTAAAATGTGAAGGACTTTCACCGAACGTCTTGCGAAACAGCCGATTGAAGTAGAACGGGTCTTCGATACCGACGATTGCCGCGACCTCCTTCACTTTCGCCTGCGGGTCCTTCAGCAGCACTTTCGCTTTCTCCATCCGGATGTCCGTCAAATACTGCATCATGTTGAGTCCGGTTTCCTGTTTGAACAGACGGGATAGATAGCTTTCATTCATTTTTACCTCGCTTGCGATCATGCCCAATGTAATTTTGTGCTGGTAATTACGCTTCATAAATAAAATGGCATCCCGTATTTCCGGACGTTGTCTGGCCAAATCGTTATTGCGTGCTTCGGCGAGGGCGGAGATGGCCCGATACCAATTGTCACGCAGCTGATAGCAGGATTCGGACTGCTGCATGCGTGCCAGAAGCTGCTCGTTCTCCAAGCTCATGTCAAGCTTCATCTCCCTCATCACATCTACCGCCAGACGCTTTAACTCGTTGGGCGGCATGCGATTTATTATTGCCTCGTCTAGCAAGTAATCAACGGAAGCCGTCAATGTTGCCCAGTCTCCGCCGCTTCCGCACTCCACCATTTTGGCAGAAGTCATCGCCTTGCTTTCACTCGTTTCACGCTGCACGGCCTCCATCTCTTCGGCTTGCAGACACGGGATATCTTCCAGCGATTCGGAATCTTCCATATAGAACACCAGCTCACCGGTATGACGACAGCGCTGCCATTCCCCGCGCCAGTTCGGAAAGGCCGAGAATGTGTCCGTGTATACGACGGTCACATTTACATTTAAATACATATGAAGCGTCTTCTGAATATGGCGTGCCAATGTGGGAATGAGCGCGCGAGTATACCCGTCTTCGGCAAGCAGCACCACGAAGTCCTTATTATTCAGCTCTATCCACTCGTAATGCTTATATTCGCTCAGTACGTCGCTTACGAAATTTTGAATAGAAAAGCGAAGCAAGTGCCTGTCCTTGATCTTGCCTGCCGTAATGGCCTGCTCATATCGATCTACGGTAATATGCAGCATGGCACATTGCTTCAGATGCTGGCCGATGCCAGCCCGCTCGGCTTTCTTCACCCAGGCCGCTTCATTCTGAGCGGCATCTCTGTCCGTAAGCCACTCCTTCCACAGCTCGTTGCGCGTTCTCGATTCCTTCTCTTTCAAGGCGACACGCAGCTGAACGTTCTCCCGTTCCCGCTCCCGCTCCTTCTCGATTCGCTCGCTCACCGTCCGCATCAGCTCAAGCAGATCGTCGGATTGAAGCGTTACTTTAAGCAAGTAATCTTCCGCTCCGAGCTTCATTGCTTCACGCACCATTTCATATTCGCCATAGTTGCTCAGCACGATAATGCGGCAGCGATGCGCTTGCTCCTTAATATTCTGGATTAGTTCAAGCCCGTCCATTTCCGGCATTTTCAAGTCGGTAATGACGATATCGGGCTCTTCTTCTTGAATGACCGCCATAGCCGCCCGGCCGTTCTCCGCTGTGCCAAGCAATTGAAATTGGTTCGCTTCCCAAGGTATCATCGTCTTCATCGCAATGCGTACGATGGACTCGTCATCAACAATAAGCACTTTATACATGTTCTGTCACCTTCTTCGTGTAGCTTATGTCTAATCCTGTTCCGCCGACGAAATGTAAAGGATGAGCGGCAAACAGAACGTCACCGTTGTTCCTTCGCCGAGCCTGCTCATGACCTGCATACCGTAAGGCTCACCGTAATGAAGGCGAATGCGTTCAAGAACGTTATGAACGCCGATATTCGCAAGACGCTGGTGGGATTTTGGCTGCTTTGTGAAAAAGGAACGCAGCGTTTCTTCGTCCATTCCCTTTCCGTTATCACTCACTTGAATTTGCAGCACTGGCGAGTCCTTCATCGCCTTTGACGCTGCAGCCGTGTCAAACGCGCCCTGCGTATTCATATACTGAGACACTTTCACCTGGCGAACCGATATCCGTATTACCCGCTCCGCCTTCCCGGTATCGAGCCCGTGAATGATGGCGTTCTCCACGATCGGCTGCAGCAAAAATTTGATGACGTATATATCGTACAGCCCGGGATCAACATCGAAATTGATGCCAAATTCCCCGTACCTCATTTTTTGAATCGTGACGTAATTGCGCAGCTGTCGGAATTCATCGCGCAGCGTGACAAGCTCCTTCTTATCCACTATCGTATGTCGAAGCAGATCCGCCAAGGCGCCCAGTCCGTTGCTAACGCTATCCGCCTGACTTAAAGCTGCCGTCCATTTTAACGAGTTCAACGTGTTGAATAGAAAGTGCGGGTTAATTTGCGCTTGCAGCATTTGCAATTCTATCTCTCGCTTTAGCCGCTGCTCTTCCTCAGTCCGCACGATGAGATCTTTAATTTGAATGACCATGTCATTAAATTTGTGCGTGAGAAAGCCGAGCTCGTCATTTCCTTTGTCCACAATCCGATTGTCCAGCTGTCCCATCGAGACCCTCTTGGTCTCGTCCGTCAGACGCTTCAAAGGCCCCGTAATGCTCGTGGAGATGACGAGCGTAATGACAAGCGACAGAGCAAGCAGCACGCCACAGATAATGATGAAATCACGCTGCAGCTTCCAAGCTTCCTCATTCAAATAGTTATAAGGTATGGAACCGACCAAAAACCAATCATTGAATACACTGTACGTATAAACAAATAAATAAGGTTTCTCGGTGGAATCAATCGACCGGTTCATCGTGAATACGCCGTTCAATCGTTCCGCGTCCACTTGCAGATGGTCCTTGAAGCTCGGATCGGGATAGAACTGTCCGACCTTTAGCCTGTAATCGCTCGTCGACATAACCTTGCCTGCCGTATTGATGATAAACAAGCTGGAACCTTGTCCCATCGTGACATCGCCATACGTAAAGGTCGAATATAAATATTCGTCCACTGCTACGACAATGTAGCCAATCCGCTGGCTCCAATCGTTCATGTTGTTGATGGGACGGGCGTATACTAAGCAATTATCCCCGTTTATCGTCTTCACGTGCGTCCACAATTCCCGGGAACGGTTCGAAGCCGTATGCGCTTCGAGTTGGCGGTACAGCGCCTGAAGATCGGATTCACGGAACCGGTTGTAGCCGATATCGTAAAATACTTGACCATCCGGGGTGAACAGCATCAGTGTCTTAATGTCCGCTAAAATTTCAAATTGCTTCTCCAGCATCTCATTGATATGCTCATTGACGACGCGCTGCGTCCAGCTCGTAATCTGATCCTTCTCTATGAGCGCTTTCTGCACCATACTGTCATACATAATGTAATCAGACAGCGATTCGAAGCGCTGATTGACGTAATAAATATTTTTCGCCACTTGATTCAGCAATTGGATGGACGCGTAACTGACCTTATCCCGCACATCCTTCGTCGTCTGCGTGAACGTGAATACCCCCATGATGGAGACGGGGGCAATCGCCAAAATAACGAGTGTCGTCGTGAGTCTCCGGCGTATCGTCACCTGTCTGAGACATTGATGGATGAACGAAATCAACCGCTTCCACAGCAAGCGAATTCGCTTGTGCAAGCGTGGGGCAGGCTCCGGATAAGGCATGCTGATCATCGCTCCTTGAAAGCGCCTTCTTATTCTTCACCTTACCACGGGCTCATCTGTTCCTACAAGCAAACCATACCAAAACAGACAACCTCCTCTTTCCACAATAAATAGCTGCATGGATCGCCGCTTCATGGAAATGAGGAGGTTGTGTGGTTCATCTAACAACTTAATAAACCTATGGTCATAAGAGCTGTTGTTGCTATTGCGGCTGCAGCGTCAGCTTCGATCTGGCCTGACGGTACGCATCCATATACTGCTCCGCCTTCTTGCGCACCAAGCTCATGTCGCCGGATGCTATCGCTTCCTTCGTCAAGTCTGATCCGATGCCTACGGCAACGGCGCCAGCTCTAATCCAATCGCCGAGATTCGCCACGTTGACCCCGCCAGTCGGCATAATGTTCGCTTGCGGCATTGGGCCCTTTATCGTCCCGATAATGGATGGCTCGTACAAATTGCCTGGGAACAGCTTGATGATATCCGCCCCCAGCTCAAGCGCTTCCTGCACTTCGCCAATTGTCATGACGCCAGGCATGACCGGAATACGGTACAGATTACACATCTTGATTGTATCCGCATTCAACGACGGACCGACGATGAACTCGGATCCGGCCAAAATGCAGGCTCGCGCGGTGGTAGGCTCAAGCACGGTGCCAGCACCAATAATCGCAAAGCGGTCCACATTGGAAGATTTCGAAGAGTACATCCGTCTTAATTGTTCAATTGCTTGCAGCGCATTTGGGACCGTCATCGTCACTTCAATGACGCGAATGCCTCCGGCAATGGCCTGTGCCGCCATTTCAACGACCTCTTCAGGCGAATTCCCACGCAGTACGGCAACAACACCTTGCTCGTGTATTTGTTGGATAACGCGAATTTTTTCCATGTTGACTCTCCTCCCCATACTTACACCTTTACTTTTACCTTGTGTTCGACAACCATGTGCATGACAACCACAACTAGACGAAATTCGAGCAGTCTGATATGCAGATCAAGCTCAAGCTTGCGGAATTAGCGCTCGATATGAACCGCATTCGTAAGCGATGCTTGCACCTGCTCCCATGTCGGCATGGCTTCCCAATCGCCGAAAGCTTGCACGACCATTGCTCCCATCACATTGCCGAACGAGACGGCTTCGACCGGTGTGCTGCCGCGCAATATTCCAGATAGAAATCCGGCGCAGAATGCATCTCCCGCACCTACCGTATCCACGACATGCTCGACCAGTTCATAAGAGACTTTCTCGATATGTGAACCTTGAACGACGTAATTTTCGCCTTGCCCGCCTTTGACGATGCTGATGCCCGGCAGAGCAGAGAGCCGCTTGAAGATCGCTGCTTCATCCTCTGTATCGTATAGCAGCTTCAGTTCGTCGAGTCCTGGCATAAAATAATCCGCTTCGAGAGACAGCGGAAGCAGACGTGCTCGCGCTTCTTCAATTGACCACAGCTTAAGCCGCAGATTCGGATCGAAGCATACCTTCACACCCGCTGCCTTCGCCGACCGAACCGCAGCCGCCACCGTATCCGCACTATTATCGCTCAAGGCGCATGTAATGCCGGTAACGTGCAGCATACGTGCGGAACTTATATATTCCATATCCAAATGCTCCGGCGCCATACGGCTTGCAGCGGAACCTCTGCGATAGTAGTATACGGACGATTTGCCTGCCACAAGCTCTCTCATCATCAGGCCGGTCGGCGCATCGCCGACAAGTGCGGCCCGGGAGACATCAACGCCTTCCCCGCGAATCGCCTTCCAAATGTGAAGGCCAAGCGGGTCTTTCCCCAACCGGCCGCACCAACCGGCACGGTGACCTAAGCGTGCCAAGCCGATAGCCACATTGCTCTCGGCGCCACCGAATGATTTTCCTACCGTCTGCGCATACTCCAGCCCCCGTGTGTCGGCAGAACTAAAGAGCGCCATCGACTCGCCAAAAGTTACTACTTCTGGTTCGCTCCCCCTTGATAACGCTTGCATGTTGCCGCAACCTCCTTCGCCCCACAACCCATTGGTTCACTATCGTTCATGTCCTTAATCATAATCCTATATTTGCCACAGCGTCAATTGATAAAAAGACAAGGCCCTTCCCCCAATTCAGGTAGAACAGCCTTGCCAATCAGAGCAATGCAATGAGTGAACAAGCGGTGACGGCACTGAATCCAATCTCCGAAATACCGACCTGCTTCACCGTTACGGCTTGCTTCGGCATCCAGACCGCGCGGATGAACAGCAGCGCAAACGGCACTGCAATCCACGCTGGAAACAATAGTCCAACAATGGATGCCGCAATCAGGTGCACGATGATCGATAATGCATAATATACGGGATTTCCTTTTTCGCGAATCATCGTCTTGACATAAAAAACAGTACCGACAAAGTACAGCACACAAGCGGCAAACAAGCGCCAAGCCAAGCTCCAGTCCGTGCCGCCGCCAATCTCGAACGAAATGATAAGCATCCAGCAAAATTGCAAAACGGCAACGAAATCATTTACTAGATGCCGCTCGTTCTTCTGCTTAGCGAACATCAAGTTAACAACGAACAACGGCAGCATCACCGCGCCCATCCACCAAATATCGGGGCGAAGCGCGACCACGACAACGGCCGATACCACAAAAGTAACTCCGTATACCAGCATAGGACCTAGATAAACCGTTATCCGCCTCGTTTTTATCCACTGCATGCACGCAAAGGAACCGCAGTACACAGCCAGCCAGGCCACAAACAGCCATACATGTGTCATGTTAGGCCGGCTCGCAAACATACCGACTACAAAAGGCACGATCAGCATGGCCCATGCTCCGTGCTGATTCGGTATGTATGAACGCACACGCTTGAGCCGACGGCTGCGACTATCGGCAGACACGGTAGACATGTTCTGCATCCCCTTTCATTTCCCCTATGTTGATATGTTACTTCAAGGATGAGCTCCTGTCTAAGGCGACGGGGCAACGTTCGCAATTCTGTCAAAAGTGCGCAGCGCTTTCGCCTCAGTCTTTGTGACCTTAATCACAATATATGCCGATAAGCTATGATAACTTTAAATTGTAAATAACAAGAAATTTCGGCTAATATACAAAGAGGCCGATTGGTTGATGTTGTAGGGAGGGACATACACCATGTGGGAGCGTTGGTTGACACGAACCGCCCCCGAAAATGCATCGGTAACGTCACATGGGAGTGGAGAGACGTTTGCATTAAACTTGCGTTTTTTGTTAATCGTATGCGTATTTGTCGGCAATGCTATCGAGCCTCTTATTGGCGGCATGCCGGAAATCAAAGCTTTGTTTCTATGGATTTATGCGTTTCATATGCCTCTGTTCGTCTTTGTGACCGGTTATTTCGCGCGTCATAACTTGAACGGTATGGCTGGTATTCGCGTTCTGAAGCAGATCGCCCTGCAGTATGTCATTTTCCAATCGATATATTCGCTGCTCGATGTGTTCTTGTTCCGGGTTCCGGGCATTACGCATTCCTTCTTCATGCCCTATCTATTGCTGTGGTTCCTTGTCGGGCATATATTCTGGCGGCTTATGATGATGCTCTTCACACGCTATCAGGTCCGCCATCCGATCATCTTGTCACTCATGCTCGGCGTGCTCGTCGGATTTCTTCCGGTAGAAGGCGCATGGCTTGGCATCTCGCGGTCTGTCGTATACTTGCCGTTTTTCGTCATTGGCTACACTTTCAATTTCGATGCATTCCGCGCACGATTTACGCCGGCGCTCCGCCTGCTGGCGGCAGCCTTATCCGCTGGAATTCTCGTTACGTTGTACTTGATGGCGAATCGGATCAACCCAGTCTGGCTGATGAACAACATGACATTCCACGAGCTGGGATGGACGGGCAACATCTGGGCGGCATCTGTTCTGCGGCTTAGCATTTATGCACTGGAAATCATCGCTTCCATCGCTTTCCTCGCATGGGTGCCCAAACGCAACAACGGCATCACCGCTCTCGGTCAACGCACACTTTACGTCTTTTTGATTCATGGAATCGTCATTCGCTTTGTCGTGTATTCCGGCATCTACAATCACATTTCTGCCGGGATTGAAACGGCTCTGTTAATTGCCGCTTCCGTTGCGGGCGCAATTATGCTGGCGCAGCCTCAAGTTCGGGAATGCTGCCATCCGATCATTGAACCGAAATGGGACAAAATTGCCGCATGGACACGCCGATCCGTGTTTTACCGCGGAATGACAAGAATGAGCCGGCAAGCGCAAAGAAAATAAAATCCATGTCGGTATAAAGACATGCTCGATAATATATATGAGCCGCCCTGTCAATGTTAGGGCGGCTCAGCTTGTTGTGAAGCCCAAAATGAAGTAAAAAGGAAGCAAGCATGGTGGGGATATCCGCTTCCGTCACTGTTGAATCCAAGTCATTAGGACGAGACTATGCGGGGATGACTCGGATTCAAAGGAGATCGAAGGAGATCGCCAGTCACTCCCCCAACACCCGCCTGACGTAGCGGTTCATCAGGATGCCGTCCGGATCGCATTGCCCGCGAATCGTCATCGCCTGATCCCACTTCGGATAAAGAGGGCGCAACTGCTCCGCCGTAAGCGAATGCCACTTGCCCCAATGCGGCCTGCCTCCGTAATGAAGCAATATACGCTCCATTTCCTGAAAATACGCTTGAAACGGCATCCCCTTATACATATGTACCGCAATATAGGCTGAATCGCGGCCATAGGCCGGAGACAACCATATATCGTCTCCCCGCACATAACGGCACTCCACCGGAAAGTGAACGGCGAAACGGTGCTTCTGCACCGCGCGCTGAATATCGAGGAGCGCCCCGCGCATCGCTTCCGCCGGGACACTGTACTCCATCTCATTGAACTTCACGAGCCTTGGAGTGACGAAGAGCCGATGCCCGTAACCGACCTCATCGAACACGGGCACGAAGCGCGCGGATACGCTGCTGACACGCTTGCTTAATGAAGGCACGAGACGGCATGCTTCCGACATGCCCCAGAACAGCCCGTTCTCCACAACGTATTTGCTCCACTCGTTCCAACGCCGGTTCGGCGTTACCTCCTCTTCCGTCGAATTCATCGTCTTCACCTGTGACCCTGACGTATGGGGAAACCAGAAAAATTCAAAGTGCTCGTGTTGATCCCGCCACTCGTCAAGCTGGGCCAGCGTCTCCTCGAGCGTCGTGCGGAAGCTGGTCAGGCGCTTGCGCTTGGCCGGCACGACGCGCAACGTCACTTCTGTAATGATGCCGAAGGCGCCGAGCGATACTTGCATCGCTTTGAACCAATCGGGATGGCTGGCATCCACGTTCACGATGCTTCCATCCCCGAGCACGGCTTTGAACCGTACGGCCTGCGTCGCCAAGCTGCCGTATCTGGCTCCGGTCCCATGCGTGCCCGTGCCGATAGCGCCGCCAATGGTTTGACGGTTAATGTCGCCCAGATTCTCCTGCGCCCATCCGTTCGCAAAGAGCAGCTCACCCAAATCCTTCAGCCTCGTGCCCGCATAGACGGTCGCGGTGCCTTCCGCTTCGTTCAGCTCGCGGATGCCCTGCATCCGGTCTAATTGAACCATCCATTCCGAGGTCTCGCCGAGCGGAGTGAACGAATGGCCCGATCCGATAATGCGCACTGTTTTTCCTTGGCGAGCAGCTGCTTGAACGAGTTCGGATACCTCCTCTTCTGTGTCCGGGCGCAACATTTGCTCTGGATCGCACTGCACGGTTCCCGACCAATTGCTCCAATGCAGCGGTTGTGAAGCTGATTTCATCCGAAGCACCACCCTTCTCCCCGATAAGTTGACCACGTTCCGATCCTGACGCCGCCTTTCACCACATGAAGCTCCCGAAATCGTTCGCATAGTTCGCCGGCCTTCGCATGCCTGAACCATATCCAATCCCCGGTCTGAAGCGATACGCCGCTGCCCGCCTCCGGATACTGCACAGGCGTCTGCACCTCGCCTGCTCCTTCGTTCGGCAGCAATATTCCGCATTCCGGCCATATTGGCCGGGGATATTTATCCTTGCCCGCCTTCCCTGATGCTACATAACCGCCGCCGAAGCATGTATAGATGCCTTGCTTCGGAATACGCACGACAGGCAGCGCGAACGAAGCGGCAGGGTACAGCCTCAAGCCTGCATAATGGTCGAACAAAGCCGGATTAAAAAAGGCAGAGCCTGCCGTTACTTCCGTAACGCTGGCATCCGCAGCGGTAAAGCCCAGACTCCCCGTGCCGCCGCCATTCACAAAGGCAAGCTCGTGCCCTTCGGCGGAGAGCGCCTGCACGATGCGGGAGCGGCGCGCCTGAATGTCCTTGCCCGAGCGCCGCTTCAGATGGCGAACGATGGTGTTCATCATGGTGGCACCCGGCACGCGATCCGCCACACCCGCCATCTGCGCTTCATAACCCATCACGCCTGTGAGCCTCAGCGACGAGGAGCGGCGGATGTACTCCGCAAGCCGCAGCGTCTCCTCAACGGTGCGGAGCGGCGAACGGCGGACACCGAAATGGATGCCGTATAAGGAGGACGACATATCGACGTCGAGACATATCGCGAAGCAGGCGCCCTCCTGCCGCCCGATCGTCTCAGCCAGCTGCAACTGCTCTAGACCGTCCGCCATCAGTGTGACGTGATGCGCTCTCACTGAGTATTTGGCCAATTCTGATAATGCAGCGGCATCCATTGTAGGATATCCCAGAAGCACATCGGCAAAGCCGGCCTGCGCCAGAGCGGCTGCCTCCCATGGTGAATAGCACATGAGGCCTTGAAACCGCGGACTCAGTCTCGATACGTAGCGCAGCACCTCAAGCGAGCGAATCGATTTCGTGGCGATGCGTACCGGCTTGCCTCCTGCGCGTCTTAGCACTTCTTGCGCGTTCTGCTCCAACAAGTCCAGGTTGAGACAAGCGAGCGGCGCTTGCAGTCCGGCGCACTGTTCTGCGTATTGCCCATACGGATGGGGGGATTTTATCATCGCCATGCCTCCATGACAGAAATGAGGATAATGTCGTAGTATGTATACGTTTTCAGCTCTGAAATGATGCTGTCTTTTCCGGTTTTTCCCTGTCAGAATGCGGTGCAAAGCTTGTTTAAAGTTGGTAGAAAAAGCAGAGCAGTTATGATAGACTCTAAGAAATACCCATTGGCGTACTTTTGAAGAAAGCAAGCTTACATTCCATTCATCCCTCATAAAGGGGAGCAAGAGAGACGGAGGTTCACCATTTATGACAGCCAAAAAGATGCGCTCAGACATGATTAAAAAGGGCTTTGATCGTGCGCCTCACCGCAGCTTGCTGCGTGCTGCAGGCGTTAAAGAAGAAGATTTTGATAAACCGTTTATTGCGGTGTGCAACTCTTATATCGATATCATTCCGGGCCATGTTCATTTGCAAGAGTTCGGTAAACTCGTCAAGGAAGCGATTCGCGAAGCGGGCGGCGTGCCGTTCGAGTTCAATACGATCGGTGTCGATGACGGCATCGCAATGGGACACATCGGTATGCGCTACTCCTTGCCAAGCCGCGAGCTTATTGCGGATTCGCTGGAAACGGTCGTATCTGCGCACTGGTTCGACGGCATGGTCTGCATCCCGAACTGCGACAAGATTACGCCCGGCATGATTATGGGCGCGCTTCGGGTCAACATACCGACCGTATTTGTAAGCGGCGGACCGATGAAGGCAGGCAAAGACTCGTCCGGACGCTCCATCTCCTTGTCAAGCGTATTCGAAGGCGTCGGTGCCTATCAAGCTGGCAAGCTCGATGATGAAGGCTTGCAGGAGCTGGAGCAATTCGGTTGTCCGACTTGCGGTTCCTGTTCAGGCATGTTCACAGCGAACTCGATGAACTGCTTGGCGGAAGCGCTCGGAATCGCCCTGCCGGGCAACGGGACCATACTCGCCGTGTCACCGGAACGCCGCGAATTCGTCAGACGTTCCGCGAAGCAATTGATGAACATTATTAAAGATGACATTAAGCCGCGTGATATCGTAACCGATCTGGCGATCGACAATGCCTTTGCGCTTGATATGGCTCTGGGCGGATCGACCAATACCGTTCTGCATACGCTGGCAATTGCAAGAGAAGCTGGCTTTGAGTATCCGATCGAGCGGATTAATGAGGTAGCTGCACGCGTGCCGCACTTGGCGAAGATCGCTCCAGCATCGGATTATCACATTGAAGATGTGCATGATGCCGGGGGCGTGAGCGCTGTCTTGAACGAGCTGTTCAAGAAGGATGGCGCACTGCATGGCGAATGCATTACAGTTACAGGCAAAACACTGCGCGAGAACGTAGCCGGCTGCGACATTCAGAACACCGAAGTCCTTCATACGCTCGACCAGCCGCACAGCGAGCGCGGCGGACTCGCAGTCCTGTTCGGCAACTTAGCGCCGGAAGGCGCCATCGTGAAGGTGGGCGCAGTTGATCCATCCGTCGGCGGTCGTCACGTCGGTCCTGCCATTTGCTTCGATTCGCAAGATGAGGCGCTGTCTGGCATCGCGAACGGCAAAGTGAAGGAAGGCCATGTTGTCGTCATCCGTTACGAAGGTCCGAAGGGCGGTCCAGGTATGCCTGAAATGTTAGCGCCAACTTCGCAAATTGTCGGCATGGGCTTGGGAGCCAAGGTCGGTCTCATTACGGACGGACGTTTCTCGGGCGCATCCCGTGGCATCAGCATCGGCCACATCTCGCCAGAAGCGGCTGAAGGCGGGCCGATTGCTTTCGTGGAAGACGGAGATATTATCGAGTTGGACCTGAACAATCGCAAAATTGAGCTGCAAGTGTCCGATGAAGAGTTGGAACGCCGCCGGGCGAATTGGAAAGGCTTTGAACCGAAGGTGAAGACCGGTTACTTGGCGCGTTACTCCAAGCTGGTCACCAACGCCAGCCAAGGTGGAATTCTCAAGATTTAATAGGCGCTTCCCGATAAATGAAAGCCAGTTCTGCTGCAGTGCAGAACTGGCTTTCTTGTCTATGTTGTTTTCATGTAAATGGGACCGTGTGCATCACAATAGTTGAATTGCGAATCTACGACAACATGTTGCCGTTCTCCCCACTTAGACATGAATCGATTGCGGTTCATTTCGAACAGGTCCCCGTCCGTCAAGCCTTTCTTGCCAAGCCATGCCGCATACTCTGGCTGTGAGGCCGTCCGGCTCCCCGGGTGATCGATCGAGATGCTAATCGTAATTACTTTGTACCCTCGGTAAATGGCTTCCAGACAAATATCCATATCATAGTAATGATGGAACGAATAATGATTTACAAAGCCGCCAATCTGTTGTATCAGCTCTTTTCTTACAATTAAGCACATCCCGTCCAGAACGACCGAAGGAACGTAATCCTCGAGCAGTCTCGTGCCATGGCTCTCGGCATCAATCAGATTGCTTGTAAATGAAGTCCTTACTCCGACGCAATTTACAGAGTGTCCTCCCCCAAAACCGGCTGCCCCAACAAAAGGGACTTCCGTCAATATCCGGTTCACCCTCACATCAAACTCCGGTTCCAAAATGAACAAATCGTTATGAAGGTACATGATATAACGGGTATCGAGCACCTGCCACGCTTGATCCATCGCTTGTATGACGCCGATATTCTCTTCATTTCGGATGTAGTAATCACTAAGCGAGCGAAGCTCATCCATATATTCGTTGCGCGAGCCGTTATCGACAATCAATATCGGAATTTGCCCGTTGGAATGGCTGCGAATGTAAGCGATACATTTTCTTGTCACTTCCATTTGATTCATGACGGGAATGACGATCCCTAATGGAGACGCACTCATTAGTCGTTCCCACCTCCCTAAGAACACATCATCCGTTTTTTACTCCTGCGCTTTTATAATTGCGAGGCAGACAGAATCGTCTTGATTTGCTCATCGGAATACCTATTTTTTGTCGTGATGATTCCCAACCCACTGTGGGAATGAAGCTGGTGGAAGCTGAGATGCAGCCGGGTATGCTGCAAAAAGTCCTCAATCGCAGTCAGCACGCCGTTTCGTTCCCCATTTTCATAAATCGCATTGTTCAACATCCAGTTGACCCCGCCGGATTCAACCAATTCGGAACGGCCCTGCTCCATCCCTTTTTGCGCATACGGAATCGTGAAGGCCGGCGGTATCGACTCCGGAAAATAGTACATATCCCTTCTGCCATACGGCCATTGCGTATCATGAAGCAGAACGAGCGGAAATTTCCCTGTCTTCATAGCCATGGACTCGATGATTTTCAATTCATTGTACACGGTGTACCAATTGTGATCGCCGTCAATGAGCACAAAATCATACCCGTTCAAATGTGGCAACATCTCCAAGCTGTAATCCAGTATCATATGGAATTGTTTGTGATACATGCGCTTGTATCCATGCACATCATACTGTGGGGCAGGGTCAATGACAAATAATTCACCGTTCGTGGCACTGCAGTAATGGAGAAAATTGTAAGTGTTCCCGCCGAATTCGGATCCGATTTCGACGATTTTTTTTGCTCCGGCCCAATTCAAGAGGGGCAAAATCACCTTTTCCCAAAAAAC
The DNA here is from genome assembly GCF_000283315.1 of Paenibacillus sp. OSY-SE. Taxonomy (NCBI): domain Bacteria; kingdom Bacillati; phylum Bacillota; class Bacilli; order Caryophanales; family Paenibacillaceae; genus Paenibacillus; species Paenibacillus sp. OSY-SE. The sequence continues at coordinate 85,833 of NZ_ALKF01000198.1, forward strand.
AAGCATCCCGCTTCCACCTCCATATTTCACTCTATTCCATCACGGCATATTGGTATAAACGTTCATCCAGCAACAGAAAAAGAGGCGGGTTAAAACCCGGAAAATCCCCTCATCTCACAGCTTTAATGCTGCCTATAACACCAAAGACGCACGAATTGAGCCATTGACGGCAACAATTACCTGCGGTATAGTAATAAATGTTTCCTTTATGCAACTTATTTTCGTTAAATCAATTTTCTTTCAGACTAGGAGAGGAGGTCAACATGAACATCACGATGAAGCCGGCTCAAGGACATCAAGAATCCGTCCCCCGGCGCAAACTGACCTTCAAGTGGTTGCGTATCACCACATTGACTATCGCGGGGATACTGACGCTGCTGTTGTCCGTCATTGCCAGCTGCTCCATCGGTCCGGTCTCGATACCCTTTGCGGATACGTTCGCAGCAATGCTCCATGCAGCAGGGTGGCTGGACCATGTCACTGTCTCAGAACGCAATCTGACGATTGTCACCGATATCCGTCTGCCACGTGTTCTTGCCGGCGTATTTGTTGGAGCCGGACTGTCGATAGCAGGTGCCGCCATGCAAGGTGTATTTCGCAATCCTCTCGTTGAGCCAGGGTATCTCGGTGTATCATCCGGAGCGGCAGCCGGTGCCGTATTGTGCATCGCATTCGGCTTCGCTAGACACTCTCCATTCGCGCTCCCTCTGGCTGCCTTTGCTGGCGCATTGGGTGCGGTAGTGCTTATCCTTGCCATATGGCGGGCGAGCGGCAAGCCGAATGTGACGACGTTGCTCTTGCTTGGCATCGGTATGAATGCGCTCTTGTCAGCCGTCATCAACGTCATTATCGCCAGCGCACCCCATGAGCAGCAGTTGCGAAGCATCGTATTCTGGCTGCAGGGCGGGCTCGAGGCGAGAACTTGGGAGCATGTGCATATCATTGCCCTTCCGATTGCGCTCGCAGGCGCACTCTTATATATGTTCAGCCGTACGCTTAACTTGCTGCTCCTTGGTGATGAGCATGCGCAAGCATCCGGTGTTCCCGTACAGGGAGCACGCTATGCAATCCTTCTCTTAGCATCGTTCTTGACCGGGACGGCGGTATCTGTCAGCGGCATTATTGGTTTCGTCGGTTTGGTCATCCCGCATCTTGTCCGTTTGATCGCCGGCGCCGACCATCGATATTTGCTTCCGCTCAGCGCCATATTCGGAGCATCGTTTCTTGTTCTTGCGGATCTCGCGTCAAGAATGGTGCTGCAGCCGATTACGCTTCAAGTCGGAGTCGTCTGTGCTTGCATTGGCGCGCCGCTATTCATGATAATGCTGCTGCGCAAACGAAAGGAGGTATCCGTATGAGCATCAATCAGAGGACGGACATGCTGCTGGGAGCCGAGCGGTTAACCTGCTCCATCGACGGTCGACCGATTATTAACGGCGTTTCGCTGCACCTGCATCCCGGCTCCTTTCTCGGCATTATCGGTCCGAACGGGAGCGGCAAGTCCACCCTGCTCCGCATGCTGTGCGGTCTGCTGCAGCCGGAACAAGGGCGGCTCATGCTCTTGAGTCGGCCTTATTCCGCCTATTCTGCCAAGGAGCGTGCGCGAATCATCGGCTATGTCCCGCAAGACTGCTCTATCGATGCCGATTTCACGATCGAGCAGATTGTTACGATGGGACGCCATCCCTATCGGTCGCTATTCCGGAGCTTGTCCGCAGCGGATATCCAGTGCGCGGAACGAGCCATGCGCCAGTGCGGAATCGACGCATTGCGGGACCGTTACATCCACGCCTGCTCTGGCGGACAGCGACAGCTGGCGTTCATCGCCAAAGCGTTGGCGCAAGAGCCGCAGCTGCTGCTGCTGGATGAGCCGATATCCGCGCTCGACATCCGCCATCAACTGCGGACGCTGTCCCTGCTGCGGCAACTTGCCGGGAAAGGCTTTACCGTGGTCGCTTCCTTGCACGATTTGTCGCTCGCTTCCAGGTATTGCGATCGGCTGCTGCTTTTAAACGATGGACGGGTAGAAGCTAGCGGCCGACCGGACGAAGTGCTGACGACGGCAGCATTGCATGCCGTATATGGTATTCACGCCGTCATACGCAAGGAGCCCGATACGAAGGGATTGTCTGTCATCGCCTTTGATCAAGTAGAATCGATTGCCAATTATAACTTTAACTACTAAGAACAACATGGAGGAATTAACGAATGAACGCAAAAACACGAAGAAAACGGAAACGATATCTTTTATGCGCAGCACTCATCGTCATCATTGGTGCAGCAGCAGCTATAACTAACATTTTATTTAACGATTCACGCACGGCCTCATCCGAACCTTCCCCGCTAGAAACCGCTGCGGTCCAGAAGGCAGCCGTGTCAGCAGAAGCATTGAGAGTGGCTCCTGTTTCTCTGGATACTGCCGACGCTGTGCTGGAGATCGTCGCGCCGGAACAGGTGGTAACTGTGCCGAAGAGCATTACCAACCCTTTCTTGGCGTCCAACCATGAGAGCGGCGAGCAGGTTGCCGGCCAAGTTAGCGGAGCTACAGGCCTCGACCCGGAGGGCATCCTCTCCTTCAACCCGGATCTCGTACTCATTACGAAGCTGCATAATAGCGAGAGCGATGCCGAGCAATTGCTGCGGCAAGCCGGCGTTAAGGTGGTTACCTTTGAGCAATGGGGCACTTTTGATGAGCTGATCGCTAATTTCCGCACGATTGGTGAAGCGGTAGGGGCGCCAGAGAAAGCCGACAGCATCGGGAAAGAAATCAAAGATAAATTAAATGAAGTCGCCGAACGCACGTCAGCACTCACCACTAAGCCAACCGTGCTCGTATTATCACCTGTTGGTCCGAATACCGGTCCATACGTCATCGGTCCAGGCAATATTGCCTATGAAATGATTCGCCTTGCCGGAGCTGAGCCAGCAGCCGCTGCCCTTGGAATCAATAAATCGACCAAAGCTTCTAGCGAAGATTTGATTAAAATTGATCCCGATTATATTGTGCTTGGAGATTGGGACGGCACGGGAGAAGAGTGGCTGTCTGAATTGAAATCACAGCCGTCATGGAAGACGCTGACTGCAGTGAAGAATGGCCGCATCACAACGATGAAAGCCAAACATCTGCTAGCGCCTAACCGTTATACAGTAGATGGATTGATGGAAATGTCAGCGTGGCTTCATCCTGACTTATGGGATGAAGGCGAGAAGACACGATGAACGAGCAACATAGATTCGTCCATCAGGCGGAGCCTTCCCCATATCCCGTGCATGAAGAGGCTTTGACGAAGAGAGCAGAACGGGCGCAACGAGCCGTTCTATTGACAGCCTATGGCGCATGCTCGTCCATTGACGATGTGCCGGCACTGTACGAGCATATTCTTCACGGACATAAGCCTTCAGCGGACACCATAATTCAAGGGGTCGAGCGATACAAGCAGACTGGCGTATGCGATCCGCTTCATGCGGTTTCCAGGAGGCAAGCGGATGCCCTATCACGGCTGATCGGAACGAAATGCGGATCCGCAATCCCCGTCTATATCGGCTGTAAGCATTCGAACCCGTTCGTTCCCGAAGCGGTAAACCAAGCCGTGCATGATGGCATCAATCAGTTAGCCGTGCTGCACCTCACGCCGTTCTGCACGCCGACTGGCACTGGTACGTATGTACAGGAAGCGAAAAAAGCAATTGCCGCCGCAGGCAGCTCCCTGCAGATTAGCGTCGTAGCCGATTGGCAAGAGCATCCGACCTTCATCAGGCTAATTGCTCGACGTGTGCAGGATGCCTATCGCTGGCTGCCTTCGGCAAGCATGCCGACAGCACGGGTCATCTTTACGGTTCATAGCAAGCCCGGACTGCCAACCGCACATAAAGCCTTTATTGCGCAGTATTGCCGCTTAGCCCGCCTGATTGCGGAGCAGGCAGAAATCTGCCACTGGGATATCGCCTATCGGAGCGGCATGCCAGCACCACAGCGATGGCTCGGTCCTGATATTAAGGATGTTATTCAGCAGGCAGCAGCCGACGGCTGTCAAGCGGTCGTAGTCTGCGAATTGACGTCGTTGACAGATAATATCGAAGTGTACCATGACCTTGGCGAAGAAGCGAAGCAAGTGGCGGAGCAATGCAATGTGCAATTCGTACGGACGGAATATGCAAATGATGCATTTGATTTCATGGACTTCATGTCCGATATCGTCGCTGCTCATTTGCTGAGAGGAGATTATTGTTCACAGTAACGTAGTTCATACCTTGTTATTCCTATCTTCACGTCACTCTCCCAATCCATCAGGAACGTGCTGCAAACCATCCCTTCAGGCACTGCGGGAAAGTGGGATACGGAAAGAATCTTTTGCGGACGGAGTAAGTCTGCTCCCTGCCATTTGAAATCTGAGACACGGGGAGAAAGGAGCTAAGCTATAATCAACAGACAGTCAATGAAAGCAATACACGCTGTATTTAATGATTTGTTGCGCAGCCGTAACTGCTATGTACACCGTCCCGCCGGAAGATTTGGCTGAAGCGAATGCCTTGAATTCTGCGGTTACCGGCATGATGCGTGTAGTCGGCGCCATTCTTAGCGGGTTTCTATCGGCGCTGCCTCGCCCGTGATTTGCTTTGCCGTCAACTCTGCCTCTTACCTATGGCCAGCGCTATGCATTTATACTTCCGACTGGAAGGAAAGCCGAGCGGATTCGTCCCACCGGCAGCCGTACCGTCAAGCTTTGAAGGAAGGGTTTGTCGAGGCTGGCTCGAACAAAGCTATCAGAACCATTATTGTTATCGGCATTAGCTAGGGCTTCGCGGGCGGCGGATACGCGATCTTAATTCCGCTACTTGGCAACAGCGTCTACAATATGGGAGGAATCGGAATCAAGTTGCTGTATGCCATTGACGGCATCGGGCTTCTCATAGGAGCATTTCTTGTTAAGAAGGTTCTGAAATCCGATTTCGAGAAATCGAAGCTGTGGTACGGCCCATCAGCCAAGCATATCGCCTCATAGCAGCTCATACGCCACATAGAGATAAACCTAAAAAAAGACTGCAATGGCCTCAACCATTGCAGTCTTTCTTCTATCAATTGTCATATAAATGATTATACCAAATGACAAGCAACATAATGATTGCTGCCCACATCGCGATATTCCGGCACCGCTTGTTTGCAAATATCTGTGGCAAACGGACAACGGGTATGGAACTTACAGCCTGATGGCGGATTCGCCGGGCTCGGAATATCTCCCTGCAGCACAATCCGTTCCGGCTTCTTGGTTGGATCCGGCACTGGAATCGCCGACAGCAACGCTTGTGTATACGGATGGAGCGGCTGCTTGAACAACTCATCGCGCGGCGCCATCTCAACGAGCGATCCCAAGTACATGACGCCGATCCGGTTGCACAGATGCTCGACAACTGACAAATCGTGCGAAATGAACAGATAGGTCAAATTCTTCTGCTCCTGCAGGTCGCTCAGCAGGTTGATAATTTGTGCTTGAATAGAGACGTCCAATGCAGATACCGGTTCGTCCGCCACGATAAATTCAGGGTTCATAATGAGTGCGCGCGCAATACCAATACGTTGACGCTGACCGCCAGAGAATTCGTGCGGATAACGGTCAATATGGTATGGTGCCAAGCCGCAAATCGTCAAAATTTCTTTGACACGGTCGCGGATATCGTTCTTCGATGCTATACCATGATCCACCAGCGCTTCTCCGATAGCATCTCCGATCTTAATCCGGGGATTCAACGAGCTATACGGATCCTGGAACACGAGCTGCATCTTCGGACGCATCTTGCGCAGGTCTTTACGGGACAAGTCATGAATCTCCGTTCCTTTAAAGAGCACTTTTCCGTCTGTTTTATCCAATAGTCGCAAAATCGTCCGTCCGGTCGTCGATTTACCGCAGCCGGACTCTCCGACGAGTCCGAGCGCCTCCCCTTTATTCAAGCTGAAGCTGACTCCGTCAACTGCTCGCACATGTCCTACCGTACGTGAAAAAATACCGCCTTGGATGGGGAAATATTTCTTAAGGTTGTCTACTTCAAGTAACGGTTGTTGACTCATTGAGCTCCCCCCTCCTTCTCATACAGCCAGCATGCCGCCTTGTGCACCTTCTCATAAGTTTGCAGAGTTGGCTGCTTCTCCGTACAAATCGCCATGCAATGCTCGCAGCGGTCATTGAAATAGCAGTTGTTGCCCAGTTCAACTGGATTCGGAACTTGTCCCGGTATTGTATACAATCGCTTCATGCGTTCGTTGATAATCGGTTTCGCCCGCAGCAGTCCTTGTGTATACGGATGCTTAGGATTTTTGAACAATTCTATGACCGGCGCTTCTTCAATGACTTTGCCGGCATACATAACGACGACGTGATCTGCCATTTCCGCCACGACTCCAAGATCGTGCGTAATAAGCATAATCGCCGTGTTGAATTCGCTCTTAATATTGCGCATCAAGTCTAGAATTTGTGCCTGGATCGTTACATCCAGTGCAGTTGTCGGTTCGTCAGCGATAAGCAGCTTCGGATCGCAGGTCAATGCCATCGCAATCATAATCCGCTGGCGCATCCCGCCGCTCAACTCATGCGGATAAGCGTCGAAGATTTGCGCTGCACGCGGAATACCTACAAGATCGATCAGATCAATCGCACGCTTCTTCGCTTCTTTCTTCGTCACGCCGCGATGAAGCAGAATCGGTTCGGTCAGCTGTTCGCCGATCGTAAATACTGGGTTCAAGGATGTCATTGGTTCTTGGAAAATCATTGCAATCTCGTTCCCGCGAATTTGACGCATTTCGCGTTCCTTAAGATCCAGCAGGTTTTTCCCTTTATAAATAATTTGTCCACCTTCGATTTTCCCCGGAGCTGAGACTAGGCGCATCAGCGACATGGCGGTAACGCTCTTGCCGCAGCCGGATTCACCGACGACGCACAGCGTTTCGCCTTCTTTAATCGAGAAGCTGACATCATTGACCGCTTTCACGACGCCGCCACCGGTATAGAAATTCGTCCGCAGATTGCGAAATTCGATCAAATTGTTTGCCATATCGTATCTCCTACCTCTTCATTTTCGGATCGAGCACGTCGCGTAAACCATCACCAATTACGTTAATCGCAATTACTGTGAAGAAGATACAGACCCCAGGCGGAACCCACAGCCATGGACGCTTCTGGAAGTCGATCAAGTTATTCGCCGCGGTAATCATGTTACCCCAGGACGGCGTCGGCGGGACAACCCCTAGACCTAAATAACTCAATACTGATTCTTGCAGAATGGCACCAGCGACCATCAAAGTAGCCACGACGATAATAATTGGAATCGTATTCGGCAGCAAGTGACGGAAAATTTTACGTCGGTCGCGCAAACCAAGCACTTCAGCCGCTTGCATGAATTCTTGCTCGCGAAGCATCAGTATTTGACCGCGCACGAGCCGCGACAAGCTTGGCCACGACATAAATCCGAGCAGGAACATAACAACATAAATACGTTTATCCGGCGGCACCTTCATATCGGACAGCACCGCACCGAGAATAATAAGCAATGGCAAGCTTGGAATCGACATCATAATATCTGCAAGGCGCATAATGATGGAGTCGACCCAGCCGCGGTAGTAACCTGCCAAGGCGCCGAGTGTGCTCCCGATGGCCACCGAGATCATCATCGCTACGAGACCTACAAGCAGAGACACCCGCCCTGCCAGCATGACACGCAGCAGGATGTCACGGCCCAAGTTGTCCGTTCCAAGCCAATGTGCCGCATTCGGCGGCTTGTTGCCGTTGCGGATATTCATCGTTTCTAGAGAATACGGCGAGAAAAATGGCCCAATAAAGCAAATGAGAAACATGAGTACGAGTACGACCAGTCCCCCGACCGCAAATTTATTTTTAAGCAGTTGCTTGAACGCCAACCTCCACGGGGAAGCCGGTTTGATCGTTTGCACTTTACTATCTTGTGCTGTGGATTCAGCTACCGTTTGAGACACAGATAACTCCCCTTTCTATTTCATCCGTACACGTGGGTCAGCGACTCGATACAGTAAATCAGCCAACAAATTACCCAACATCGTCAACAATGCCAAGAACATCGTAAAGCCCATCAATAAGAAATAGTCACGGGCGTTAATCGCGTCCAAGTTAATGCGTCCTATTCCCGGCCAGTTGAAGATTTTCTCCGTAATCATCGCACCGGAGAACAATCCCGGCAGCTCAATGCCTAGCAGCGTAATCGCAGGCAGCAGAGCGTTGCGCAGCGCATGCTTGAATATAACAGTCCGTTCTTTCAACCCTTTGGCGCGGGCCGTTCGAATGAAATCTTGACGGACGACGTCGAGCATGCTCGTCCGGAAATAGCGTGTCAGACCTCCGACGCTAATCGAGGTAAGCACGATGATCGGCAGCATCAAGTGTTCCACTAGGTCCCATATACGGGCCAAGCCGGTAGCGTTGCTTCCCGACGTATACATCCCGCCGACTGGGGTCCACTTTAAATCGATTGCAAACAGCTTAATCGCATACAATCCGACGAAGAAGGACGGCAGCGACATTAAAGCAAAGACGAGAAAGGTAATGAGTCCGTCATAGATGGAATGCTGCCTGACTGCAGAAAAAACGCCGACCAAAATCGCTATTGTCCAACTTAAGACAAGAACGATGGCCGCAATTAAGAATGAATTCCACATATAACGGTTAAGCACCGTCGTGACCGGCTGTTTATGCTGCAATGACAACCCCAAGTCGCCCTTAATCGTATTCTCCGCCCAAGTAAAATAACGTTCGACAAGAGGCTTATCCAACCCATGAATGGCTTTCAATTCGGCCGCGCGCTCTTTGGAGATCGTCGGATTCGAATCAATGAAGTTCCCCGGCGCCATCGCAAACACGATAAAGAGCAGAACCGAAACGCCGATAATGGTCGGAATCATTTGCAACAGTCGCCGAATGGCGTATTGTTTCATAAATATTCCTCCTAGCTTTAGATAAACCCAAATGCTCAGCCGACAGGCTGAGCATTTGGTATGCAGCACATTTCCGTATTATTTAATTTCGATTTGGCTCAAATCATTTGTAAATCTACGGTAAGGCGACATATCAAAACCTTGAATACGTGCGTTCGTTGCCCACATATCGCGGCGCTGGTACAAGTAGATGTAAGGCAAGTCCTCATTCAGCTCTTGATAGATTTCTTTGAAGATTGGCTTGCGCTTCTCGATGTCTACTTCTTTGCCAGCCTTCGTGAACAATTCATCCAATTTAGCATTCGAATAACCGATATCGTTCTGGGAACCGCCTGTTTTAAAGACGTTCTCGGAAGATTGCGGGTCAGGTGTCAAGCCCCATGCCAAGAACATCATGTCGAAGTCGCCTTTTTTACGTTTTTCGATAGCGGCGTTGAAGTCCATTTGCTCTGCAATGAACTCGATGCCGAGTTCCTTATAATTAGCTTGCGCTATCGGAATGATGGCATCATTAACCTCGTTAGGCGTTGTCGCCGTAAAGATGATTTTAAATTTCTTGCCATCTTTCTCCCGCATTCCGTCAGCGCCGACTGTCCAGCCTGCTTCATCCAGCAATTGCTTCGCTTTTTCTAAATCGAAGTTGTATTTCGTCACTTCATCCGTGTAGGACCAAGATTCCTTGGATTGTGGAATGTCAATAACGTCCGCATATCCTTGATATACCGCGTCAACGATTTGTTGACGGTCCAGTCCGTAAGTGAGCGCTTGACGCACGCGCTTGTCTTTGAATTGATCACGGTTATGGTTGAAGTTGATGTAGCCGTAACCATTCGTCGGGAACAAATTGACATCCAAGAAGCCCATTTCTTTCAACTGATCAACCTGGTCTTTGGATACCGTAATGAAGTCCATATCCGTCTCGCCTGTTTGCAGCAGTTGAACGTTCGTCTCATTCGTCGTGAATTTGAAAATCAGATTAGGAATTTTAGGTTTGCCTTTATAGTAATTCTCGTTGGCAGTCAATACCGCTTCTTGACCCGCAGCGAACTTTTCAAGCTTGTACGATCCGGAACCAAGCGGCTTCGTGAACAAATCTTTCATATAGCCCAAGTCGCCTTGCTTGTAATCTTTGCCATAGTAGGCTTTAGACAAAACGCCTGTCGTTCCGATTGCGGAGAATGCAAGCGCGCCCGGCTCGGTAGTCGTTACTTCAATCGTTCTAGGGTCGATAACTTTAACCCCTTCGACTGTAGATGCTTTACCGTCTTTATATTCTTGTCCGCCTTTAATGTGGGCGTCTTTGATGATGTCAGTAGGTCCATCATATGACTTGTCATGGAACATAGTAATCGAAAATGCCACGTCTTCTGCAGTCAATGCAGAGCCATCGCTGAACTTCAAGCCGTCCTTCAACTTGAACGTATAGACTAATTTGTCGTCCGAAATGGAGTAGCTTTCGGCCAGCCCTTCGGAATACGTGCCGTCCTTGTTCACTTGCAGCATCGAATCGAACAGCGTCTCAGATACATATATATCATATGCTGTTTCAGCATATGCCGGGTTGAAGATACCGCTTGGAGCCGTAAAGCCGATAATTACCATATCTTTACGATTGTTTGCCGCTTCTGGAGATTTTGTCTGGTCGGTTGCTTTAAGAAGGCCGTCCGCCACCAATTCTCCTTCGCCGCTACCACTCGATTGCTCTGATGTTTGACCCGCAGATGATGTGTCTCCGCTGCCCTCTTTGGAACCGCCGCATGCCGACAGGACAAGCGTCAGGGACAAGAGCAGGCACATGATGATACTAAATCTCTTTTTCACTACATTTTCCCCCTACAATGATGTCATATTATATTTAGTTATAAAGTTGCATACATACTCATCGCGATTAAAATAAAAACATTCGTTAATGCTTTATAGAACATTGGTCAAATAATTTGTTAAGCAGGCCCGTTCCATGAGCAGGAAACGAATATTTTTTCATAATACTACTTTATAATTTCGGATTTGTAAATCCCTATGTCAGCTTTAGATTAAAACTTTTTCATTTTTGCACGATAAGTTTTTTTTATCGATATATGCCGAAATGTAGTGATATATGAAAGACTCTGAACTAAAAAGTTGGTTTCGACACCCTTTTTTGTCGTTTTGTCCACTATGAGAAACACATAACCCAAAAAAGTCCGCCTCTCATGTGCAACATTCAATAATTTCATAATCATGCATAAAACATGCATAATTCGGTTATTCCGTTTGTGCATAAAAAAAGCCCCAGAGATGTTAAACATTCACACTCTGAGGCTTTTCGTCTTATTTTATATAGTCAGGAAATATATTACAACGGATGCGGCACATTCTCTACACCTTGATCAAGCAAAATCATACATTCTGCAGTTCGTGACTCGTATGCATAATTTCTTGTCTTTCCGTATCGCTCAATTAACGTCTCTACCGACATAGCCATCATCTTGGGAACCATCTGTTCCGCATGTTGGCGCAGACGCCGCTGGCCCTGCGGATGAATGACCTTCATCAAAAGCCGCAAATATTTCTTGGTTATCCATGAGAACAAGCCGTTAGACAAGTCGCGAACCGTAAATCCAAATTGTTCGGGTCCGCGGTGTAACATGCTTACCCCGTACAAGGCCTTGACATTCACCCTGAGATCGGGGTGATCCAGTACATATTCCGCCAATTCCGGCAACGTCTTCTCTACTGAACGTATCATTTGGATAGCAAGCTGCATGGAAGTTCGCGATCGCCGTCCGATATCATATAATCGCTTATTATCAAAGTGAAGTTCTAAAATCAGATCGTCATGCTTCAGCTCTACACCGTCATCCAACATCATCGATTTCCCGTGATAAGGGCGCACCCGGAAATGAAACACGGGATCGTCGCAATTCGTTGTCTTTAATCCAAATGCGAGATGGAACGCTCTTTCGTAAAGAAACCACGTGCGGACGATGATGTGTCTTAACCAAGAAGGATTGTTCGCCCGTTCCTGGTCGGTTTCCCGAATCAACTCATCAATGCGGACGCAGTGCAAATCTCGGGACGCCGCTTCCTCCAGAAACCGCTCCAAGGCGGCAAGCATATTGGCCGGCGCCTCGCGGTCAGCCCCTAAGGTCAATCCGCAGTCATGGAGCAGCAGCACTTCTCCGCCGCGGCAGCGCTTCATCATGCGCTTATGCAGTCTGTCTACACCGACTTTCTTGCGCCAATCACCGAATAGGACAGACCATAAAATAATTTGCAAGTAACCTAGATTGCCGTAATCAAATAGATTAACAATTCCCCATGGCGGGCGATAATAAGTCGTCCGCTTGCCTGTGATCGATTCAATAATATCCGACGTCTTTCTAATTTGTCGCTTCACCGTCTTAGGGCGCATGAGCCAATTGGATTTATGAACATAGTTATGAATGCCGATCAAATGACCTTCCTCGTGCATGCGCCTGAGCAATTCAGGATATTTCTCCGCATGAATGCCAACGACAAAGAACGTTGCCTTGGCATTGTATTTCTTCAATAACTCTAATAGCTGCGGCGTATACACAGGATCCGGACCGTCATCAAACGTCAGGGCGAGGTTGCGGTCAGATCGTCCTTTCTGAAACACTCTAAATCCGAACAGTCGGCTGATGATGCCTGGGAGAAACGCATAAAACGTCAGGATGTAAAAGCCCCATAACAAAATGAATTCCATCCCGTTTTCCCCGTTTCTTTCTTTATATCTTACTCATACGTGTAACTGTCATTATTGTATCATATTGCGTAAAGAAATAGGCACTGTAATTCATTTTCGTGTACAATGATAACTAGATATTTAAGGAAGAAAAGGAGTCGAATTCATGATCGCATTTTATCAAAAATATTGGAGGACCGCATTTGACATTGCCCTCTTGGCTTTGACGGTCTACCTAGTCATGTACACGTTCAGTTTCTTGTATTCGATTGCTGCGCCTATATTTTTAGCGTTCATCGTGTTCATGCTGATTGAACCTTTCGCTGCGTTTCTGAATCGGCGCGGCATCAAGAAGGCCATTGCCTCCGCCATTTCCGTGCTGCTGTTCGTGCTCATCATATTGGGCGCCATCTTTGGCCTTGGATTCATATTTTTGAAGCAAGCGGCGGAATTGCAGGAAAGACTTCCTCAATACGTAGGCGCCCTTCAGCGAGGGTTCGTGAACATTACGACATTCCTTACTCATAAATATGAAACTCTGCCGACTGAGGTGACAGGTCGTCTGAACGAATACGTCGGCATCATTACCAAAGAAGGATCGAAAATCGCAATCAATTTTTTGGCATGGCTCACCAATAATATTTCTTCCTTCTCCGCATTTACGCTCAACTTCGGCATCGCGATTATCCTCGCATATTTTCTGAGCATCGAGATAGATATGTGGCGCCGGATAGCCCGTGATAAGACACCGCGGACGTTTCAAAACGCGTATCACTTTTTAAAAGAAAACGTTTTACGGGGCATCGGAGCCTACCTGAAAGCTCAAATGAAGCTCATTTCCGTTACATTTTCGATCATTTTCGTATCATTGCTGCTTCTAGGTGTAGATCATGCATTCTTTATCGGACTGCTATCCGCGCTTTTCGACTTGCTGCCTCTGCTTGGCATCCCGTTTATTTTTATACCGTGGATTGTCTATCTGTTCATCATTGGAAACAGCTCTCTTGCTATTTGGCTTACGGTCGTCTTAGGTCTTACGCTCCTTGTTCGTCAAATTCTGGACCCGAAGATAACAGGTAACACACTCGGCGTGTCTGGGTTTACCATGTTATCCTTCATGATACTATCGCTCTCCATGTTTGGCGTTATTGGCGTGGTGTTATCGCCAATTTTGCTCATCTTAGTGAAAGCCCTATACGATCAAGGTTATTTGAAAGAATGGATTCGTATGCCTAAAGAAGAATTCATCTCCAATCCGTTCGATGCTTCTCCAGACGTGGCGAAGGAACCCGAAGAACCTGCACAACCCACCAAATAAGCAATAACGCCGCTTTCCATTATCCCGGAGAAGCGGCGTTATTTATTTATGAAGCGAATACTCAGCCAACACATCCATCACTTCACCAAAGACGAGGGTAGCTCGATGGGATGGGCCCGCCGCTTCCTCTTCGCTTACTACTGCAACGGCAAATCGCGGCTTCTGAACTGGCCCGTATCCGACAAACCATGTATGGAGCCGATTCGTCCCAAAAGCATCTGCTTGTGCGGTCCCGCTCTTGCCAGCCAGCCGCCATGTCGCATGACGCAGCGCTTGCCCTGTTCCATATTGTATAGTATCTTCCATCCAGCGCTGGATATACCGAGCCGTAAACGGCTTTATTGCCTGTTCCACCTTCGGCCGTGCGGCGAATTGAGCGAGCGGCAGACCATGCGCATACTGAACTTCCTGCACAAGTCGGGGTTCTCCATTTACTCCGCCCTGCAATAAAGTAACGACGAAGTTCGCAGCCGCAAGCGGAGTAAGCCGCGCATCCCGTTGACCGATACCCAATTGCGCCTTTACACCACCGTCTACAGTATGCTCATCAGATGACGAATGAAAGACGCGGCTGTCTTCTTCCCCATCGAAATGGCGCAGTGCGGAATGACCTAACCTGTCATCAGATACCATCCCTACCTTGCCGCTCATCCCCAGCTTGGAGGCGTAGCTCGCAATCGTGCGGGCATCGAGCCGTTCACCCAATTCTGCGAAGACGACATTGCATGACTTCGCAAGCGCCTCCCGCAAGGTCAGTTCCCCATGTCCCTCAGGCAGCCAACAAGACAATCCGTACTTTCCATACTGCCCGTCACAATGGAACACCTCTTCCGGATCCGTCACCTTCGCATCCAGCGCTGCGGCAGCAATAAATAATTTGTATATGGATCCGGGGGCTAGTGCCTTAAGTGCACGATTGTTCCAGTCTCCCTTATGCGGATCGACATGATTCGGATTAAAAGCCGGACGGGACACCATGGCAACCACATCCCTTGTTCGCGCATCCAACACGGTAACCGATCCTTTTTTCATGCCGTTCCGGTCCATTACTTGTTCGATCTCCGCTTGCAGCTCCATGCTGGTCGTAGTCAGCAGCCGCAACGGATAATATGGATTGTCGGGCCGCCGTATTCTGACATCCAACCCATAGAGCGGACGATGCAGCGCATCGGTATAATGCACGAAAGTCGTCGGACCAATTCCTTTAAGCAGCGGTTGAAAGGCGCGCTCCAAGCCAGACACTCCCTCGATTGAGCGTTCTGTAGGCTTGTCTGCGCCAGAACGTTCCGCTACCGTTCCAACCCACTGGGGAGTCTGCCCCTTCATCGGATAACGAATCGTGACGGGAAGCGCGCGCACGCCATCCCAAGACAGCGTCTGCAGTCGCTCCACTTGTTCTTTCGTCAGCGGGTGAGGAAGCTTCGCATCAGCCGAATCAGGCCAAATATACGGCTGTATCGCATTCTCCCACCGCTTCAGCACCTCCTGTTCGGTCACATGAAGCCATAGCGCCAACGTCCGCGTCACCTCAGCAGCCATCGCTTGCTTGTGAACAGGAAATAAAACGAGAGCATATTCGGATAGTCCCGTATATTGACGTCCATAACGGTCCAGAATGCGACCTCTTCCATCGTCCAAAATAATGCCTCGTTCGCGCTGTATGACGGAACGCTGCAGCAGCGTATGGCTGCTTGTCTGAACCGAGCGCTTCGTTTCGATGAATTGCAGCCAGCCAAGCCGTATGACATATACAATAAGAATGGCGGTAAAGAGAATGACGATAACAGCGATTCGCTTCATCACCGTTGCTCTCCCCCATTGACGTATCCTTTCCACAGGCGGATTGACCCTCTTTCTAGCCTAATATCGTCCTTATAGAGGTTGTTCAAAAAGTCCCTTTTTGAACTCGCACTTATACACATTATCGACGATAATGCGGGCTATAATCCGTCTGCTGCAATATACCTCATAACTTAATCGTCATTATTCAATGCAAACTGGGACAGACATTCCGACAGGTGCTGCGACACCTGTTCGAGTTCGGAGGACAAGCCGACAAGCTGGTTAGAGACAGACACCTGTTCGTTGCTTAACGATGCGACCTCTTCCGAAGTGGCGGCGGCCTCTTCGGCTACCGTGCTGACGCTCGTCATTGCTTCTGTCATCACCTTCTGTGTCTCATCCAACTCGTTCAACGCCTCTGTTGCCCGATCCAGCTTATTCATGAATAAACCCATCTGACGCTTCACGTCATGGAAGATCGTATCCGTATCTTGTACAGCCTGCAATTGCTCTTGAAATACTGGGTATACTCGGCCCAGCATAGATACCGTTTCCTCCACATCCTGTCCGATCTTCTCCGTCATTTCTCCGACCACCCCGATCGAGCGTTGGGTTTCATCGGCCAATCCGCGGATTTCATCGGCCACGACACGGAAGCCCCTGCCAGACGCGCCCGCGCGAACAGCTTCAATCGCCGCATTCAGTGATAAAATATTCGTTTGCTTCGCAAGCTGGGTCAGCAATTCAAGAATATGGCGTACGGATGCCGTACTGCTTTGTAACGCATCCACCTTCGACACGAGCGCTCGCACCATACTTTCCGATAGTTCGGTCTTACGGTTCAACTCGTTCATGTATCCCGTGCCGCGCTGGCTCGCTTGTTCCACTTCACTGGCGGCGCCATACATATCTACATTCAGTTCGATAACTTGCTGCATCTTTGCTGAAGTGAGTCCCGTCCATTCATTTCCGCGCTCCGCTTCCTCCGCAAGTGTAGTCGAGCCATGTGCAATCTCCTCGGTAGCCATAACAATTTCCTTCGCTGACAAGGCCGTATGCTGCGAAGCGACGCTCAGCTTGTTCGCCGTCTGCAGCACCGAATCTGACGCGTTCCCTGTCTGCTTCACCAATTCGCTAATGCGCGACATCATCGTGTTGAAGCTGGAAGCTACTTGTCCGATTTCATCCTGCGATCGCTCGGTCATTCGCACGCCGAGATGGCCATCTGCCCCTTCTTCCATCAAGTCCCGCATGTGCTGAAGCGGCAGGCCGATTCTGCGCATGACGTACCAACCGATAAAGAGTGCTACAACTAGCGCGATCACGATAGCCGTCCATGACGCGTTCCTTATTTTCAACGTATCCTGCAGCAAGGTATGTACCGGAGTGAATCCATTCAACGTCCAATTCGTTACAGGCGAACGATAATAAACGCCGAGCAGTTCATTTCCTGCTTGGTCCACCAACATATCCCGCCCGCTCTGCGCCGATGATTCAGCTGTCAACCGTATTTGAGGAGGCTGATCAATAAGTGTTGTGTCTTCAGCGTATACGATTTTGCCTTCAGAGCTTACCATCTGGACAAATGACCCGTCTGCGTCATTCCATACTAACTGCTCCTTCAGAACGGATGACTTAATCTCCATAACCATCACATACATCGTGCCGCCGCGATTCACGCTTTTCACCGTTCGGGCGAGGGCAAAGGTTTCATTGGGACTTTGTCCAGAGACACCGTTCGGAGTCGTCGGCAGCCAGATTTTACTGCCGGATTGTTGCAGCAGCTCTTTGAACCAAGACTCATGACGAAGCTCCTGCAGCCGTTCGGCGGACAAGCCCGACGTGAACAGCATTGCGCCATCTTCCTCCACAGGAATCAAGTACATGCCGTACAGCGCATCATTGCCAAATACATACGTTTTCAAATTATTTTCAATCGTTTTGGCTATTTGCAGCTTGCCATAGTCGTTGAGCTTCTGTCCTTGTGTCGCTAATGACAAGGCGGACTGTATGTCCTGATCGAACAAGATTTGCTGCGAGAGCTCAGCGTATTTGCTAAAGAACAAATCCAGCTTTTCTCCGGCCTGGATTACCGTTTGCTCTTGTGAATAAGAGAGCTGCTGTTCAATGATTTGGCGAGCCTGACTGTAAGAGAAAAGACCAACGGAACCAACAAGCAGTGTAATGCTCACAAAAAAGAGAAGAAACAGCTTCATTCCGACGGAACGCAGCGGTCTGAATGGTCGATTCTTGGAGTGGCTGCTTTGTTCGGTTGCGGACGGTGAAGCCTTTGTGACATGACGTTTTCCGGTATACATGCGCTACACCTCACCCATATGAATGTATATTGTCCTAAGACATATGTCCTAGTTACTACTCATTCGACGCCATACACTTTTTTCCTGTATCCAATTACAATAATCTCCCATTCATTCAAAATATAAGTTTCTAAGTCTCGTCTGGCATGGACTCTTCATCATGGACGACATGTTCCATTCGTGCAGTGGCGAGTCCAGATTGACGGTGATTCGCTTCAACCGCCCCTTTGCTTCATTCTCCCCTTCCATCAGGAGGCGGCATTCCCAAGGACGAGTCTGGTTCACTGCCACTATAATCGTCCGCTTCATGACATGCTATATGACACGGCATATGTCTTAACCTCGACATTATCACTCTCGAATGAAGGGGAGGGAGACACTCCAAATTCTATAAGATCAAAAAAAAACGGCAATGCCATCCGCTGCGTCATGCAGGGCTGCATTGCCGATTATCTTCACGCTTTCGCGTTCTTTTTGCGCATCATATCGAAATAAGTGACAGGCTGTTCCACCTTGATCCGAACCAGCTGCAGCGGATGGCGCGCAGCATCAAGCTCATTGCCTTCGACATCCCATAGACGATCTACCTTCTGTTTGAAGAATGTTCCGTTCGGACCGAAAAACTCGATTTCCGCGCCCGCTTTAAAGTGGTTGCGCTGCTGAATGGTTGCCATGCCGGTCTCAGCATCATAATCCATGACGAGACCCGCGAAGTCGTAAGGCGCAGGTTTGTCTTCCGGCTCGTAGATATGATCTTCGTGGTCAGGCTCTTCATAGAAGAAGCCTGTATTCACCGGTCGGTTCGCCGCTTTATAGATTTCATCCAGCCATTCCTGCTTCAGAACATAATTGTCCGGATCCGCCATATAACTGTCAATGACTTGGCGGTATACGTTGACGACGGTAGCGACATAGTGGATCGATTTCATCCGTCCTTCAATCTTGAAGCTATCAACTCCGACATCGATCAGATCAGGCAAATGCTCAATCATGCACAGATCCTTCGAGCTCATCGCGAAGGCATTGTCTTCTTCGTCAAAGAGAGCCAGCTGATTCACGCCGAGACGGAATTGTTCAAGCACCGGGAATTGTGATGCTTCTTGAGCGCTAATAAGCTCGTCTCCATCCGGACGATTATCCTCGAACAAATCGTATTTCCAACGGCATGATTGACAGCAGCCGCCGCGGTTGGAGTCTCTATCCGTGAAATGGTTGGAGAGGACGCAGCGCCCCGAATACGAAGAACACATTGCGCCGTGTATGAACGCTTCGATTTCGATATCGACGTGCTGTTTCATCTCGGCGATTTCTTCCAAGCTCGTCTCACGCGCCAGCACAACGCGTGGTGCGCCTTCCTCCTTCCAGAATTGAACGGTCTGCCAGTTTGCTATCGATTGCTGCGTGCTCACGTGCACTTCCAAGCCCGGGGCAACGCGCTGCGCCGTTTCAATGATGAATGGATCGGCTGCAATGATCGCACTAATGCCGACCTCGTACAAATTGCGCAAATAGTCTTCCAATCCCTCGATATCTTCATTATGGGCGTAAATGTTTGTCGCGACGAACACCTTGGCGCCATATTTTTTTGCAAACTCCACGCCTTCGCGCATTTCTTCGAAGCTAAAATTGTCTGCATTCGAACGCAGACCGTATTTTTGCCCACCGATATAGACGGCGTCCGCGCCGTAATGGACGGCGAACTTCAGCTTCTCCAAGTTGCCGGCGGGAGCGAGCAATTCCGGCTTGTCGAGACGATACCGCTTACCTTTGTATTGCGGCTTCACTTGTGTTGTCATTACTGTTCGCTCCCTTTTAGTACATTTGCTCTTTATAGAAAAATCCAAACGATAGCTCGCGTTCAGGGTCCTGAACGGCACGAATGCGTTCAATCCACTCTTCTTGGAATCGATAATTGTCCGGATCCGCGACGTAAGTGTCAATTGCTTCGCGGTATACTTGGACGACTGTCTCATTATATACCGTAGGCTTCAATAGTCCTTCCACCTTAAAGCTATCAATGCGCGCATCAAGCAAATGCTTAAAGTCCTCGATGATGCACACGTCGTCCGAACTCATAATATGAGTGCCGTTCGAATCCTCATATAAGGGGAATTTCTCGTCCTGACGTTCTCGTTCAATC
The DNA here is from genome assembly GCF_000283315.1 of Paenibacillus sp. OSY-SE. Classification (NCBI taxonomy): domain Bacteria; kingdom Bacillati; phylum Bacillota; class Bacilli; order Caryophanales; family Paenibacillaceae; genus Paenibacillus; species Paenibacillus sp. OSY-SE. Next base: position 106,032 of record NZ_ALKF01000198.1, read on the forward strand.
AGGAAGAGCTTGCGCTCCATGCCGACTTCGTTCACTTGCTCTTCTTTATCAATATGGCGGAAGTAATGCTGCAGCAGATGGCGCTTGGAATGATAAATATTCGTCATGCCGTGGACCTGAATTTGAACCTCCATGTCGGGAAGCTTCTGCTTCATCTCAACAACCTGTTCCATATTGAGCTCACGAGCGACGACAAACCGGCTCGAGCCACGCTTTTTCCAGTATTTTGCCGTAATATAGTTGGTGGATGTCATTTCCGCATTCCAGTGCAGATTAAGATTGGGCGCTGCTGTTCTTGCTGTCATCAGAACAGCAGGATCGCCGAATACGATCGCGTCTACACCGATCTGTCCCAGCCGCTGCAAGTAAGCAGATAGCCCATCTAAACGTTCGTTATGCAAAATATTATTGACCGCAACATACAGCTTCGCCTGATGATCGCGGACCGCATTCATGCTTTCTTCAATGTGTTCCAGCGTCATTTCGCCCGGCAGGCGCATGCCATATCGCTGCTCACCTACAAATACGGCATTGGCTCCGGCTTGGAGCATGCGCTCCACCTCGGCCACACTGCCAGCTGTAACGAGCAATTCGGGTTCATATGTCATCATGTTGTTTCACCACTTTCTATTCCCCTGCAGTTTGCTTGCTTTTCTCAATATTGCGTTGATGCTCGGCAAACGTCTTTGCAAACAAATGCGAGCCTGTACCATCTTTCTTCGTGACATAATAGAAATAGTCCGATTGTTTCGGATGAAGCGCCGCTTCAATCGAAGCTACGCTCGGGCCTGCTATTGGTCCCGGCGGCAATCCCTCTATTTTATACGTATTGTACGGACTGTCAATTTCCAAATCCTTATAGTACAAACGTTCTTTAGGTTTGTCCAGCGCATATTGAACCGTAGCGTCGATCTGCAGTTTCATCCCTTCCCCGACTCGGTTATAGATTACTCCTGCAACAAGTCCCCGCTCGGCGTCTACGACAACTTCGCGCTCGATTAACGAAGCGACCGTCATTAGCTCATGAAGTGTCAGACCCTGCTTCTTCATGTCCGTTTCCCAGCTCGGTGAAGCTTCCGTCAATCGTTTTTCGGTCTCTTGAATCATGCGTGTAATAATATCTTTGGCAGAACTGTCTTTTTTGAGCTCATACGTTTCTGGAAATAAATAACCTTCCAACTTATGCCGCAGCTTGTCGTTGTCCGGAATAGCCTGTACCATAGAAGATGTATCGGTTAACCAAGCCGTATCATCCGCAAGCTGCATGAATTCAGCTTTATCTACGATGCCGTCTTTGCTTAATGTGTCGGCAACTTGTTCAATCGTGAAGCCTTCCGGGATAGTAAAGCGAATCATTTCTTCAGGAACGACATCGCCTTGATTGAGTTTGGCTATAATTTCATCAAACGTTGTTCCCGCCTGGAACGCGTAGGTGCCTGCCTGGAATCGAGCTCCTTCCTTACTCCACTTCAAATATCCTTTAAATATAAGTGCATTGCGAATGACGCCTTCAGCTTCAAGCTGAGACGCAATCTTTGCCGTTCCGGTACCTTGATCAATCGTCACGGTAATATCCCGTTCTTCTTTGGGCAGCGGCTTCATGCCATTCCAAATATACCATGTTCCCCCGCCGGCCGCTAAGGCGACAACAAGGATAATGGCAAGCAGCACTTTGGAACCTGTCCTCATCCATTCACTCTCCTACATGGAAAAAGAGCGGTTTTCCGCTCTTTTCGCCGAGATCATGCTTACGTATCTCTATAACACGGGATTGCAATATCAGAATGCGTCGCGATAAGCAACTTCATCGTAACGCTCCATTACCTCTTCCCACTCGTCGTCGTCATTAATGCTCTCGAGCTGCCATTGTTCCGCATCGCCCTGTACGATACGGAACAAATCCGGCTCCGCATCTCGCTCGCCTTCCGGCAAGAGCACCGCATACGCGCGATTGCGGTATTCAAATTCTGCTGCCAAAGACAGCACGCGGATTTCTCCGCGATCATCGGTCATTTCAATGCTATCGCCGTAGACGCTCTTCAGACGGTCGATGAATTGAATGTCAAGCGATTCGTTCACCCTTCATTCTCCTCATCCATGCTTACAAGCGTATTAAATGTTTCTTCAACGATGTTCCATTCCTCTTCGTCTTCAATGACGTAGAGCTTCAGATCATCACCTTCTTCTTCATAGCGGAACGCGTACACTTCATCTGCTTCATCGTCTTCAGCATCCATAGGAACGACCATCATATATTTGTTATCCGAGCCATCCACTTCGAACTTCATAATGACCTCGAACTCTTCCTCGTTCCCCTCGTCGTCCGGAATATAAATGATCTCCGGTTCTTCTTGCAAATGGTTGTCTTGTGTCATGTTAACCCCTCACCTTCTTGATTGATAGTCAAGATATGTTTGTAAAATAATGGTTGCCGCCATTTTATCGACGACTTGTCTACGCTTCTTGCGGCTAACGTCAGCTTCGAGCAATGTGCGCTCCGCTGACACCGTACTCAAGCGTTCATCCCACAGGTGAACGGGTAATCCGAACGACTGCTGTAATTCTTCAGCAAATGACTTGCTTAATTCGCCACGCGGTCCAATCGTACCGTTCATGTTCTTTGGCAAGCCAAGAACAATTTCCTCGACGCCGTGCTCGCGCACGATCTCTCCGATTCGACGCATCGCGTCCCCGGGCTTGCGCTGCACAATAACTTCAAGTCCTTGTGCCGTCCATCCGAAAGCGTCACTAACCGCGACGCCAATCTTACGGTCTCCATAATCCAATCCAAGTATCTTCATCCGATATCTCCTGCACTCACTTCTAGAGGTTGTTTAATAAGTTCCTTTAGATCATGAAGCATCCCAAGAAGTTATTCGACACATGCATTTTAAGTTGCGAACTCCGTTAATCCACGCGGCTTAACGGTGATGATTCAAGTAGAAGCGGACCAATTCTTCAATAAGTTCGTCCCGCTCCTTCTTGCGCACTAAGCTTCGAGCATTGTTATGCCGCGGGATATAAGCGGGATCCCCAGATAGCAGATAACCGACGATTTGGTTAATGGGGTTGTACTCCTTCTCCAAAAGCGCATCATAGACAGACAGAAGTATATCTTGATTGGATGCTTCCTGTTCTTCCGCCTTCACATTGAACTTCATCGTCTTATCCATGGAATTCATCGCCGTCACCTCGCTTTACTCTTATCATAACACATACCCGAACAAACTAGAAAATATTCCGCTTCATTGCACAATCAATTCACATAATTGACGAGAATGCTATGAAGCGGACCGTTTGTTCTCATTCTAACTCTTTCCCCTGAATTTGCAATGCTAACACTTATGCGCCAGCTTGATTGGACACTAATTGTTCCACCAGACCAAGCGCCTCATCCAGCTTGTCAGCATCCTTGCCGCCCGCTTGCGCCATGTCTGGTCGGCCGCCGCCGCCGCCGCCGCATACGGCTGCCAACTCTTTAATCAGCTTGCCTGCATGCAGTCCCTGCTTCACGAGCACAGGCGATACAGCCACGACAAAGTTAACCTTATCTTCGTTCGCGGCGCCCAGCACAATAACCGCTTCCGGCAGCTTCGCCTTCAACTCGTCTGCCGTCGTGCGCAGCGCGTCCATTCCACCGGCATTCACTTTTGCAGCGAGCACCTGGATACCAGCTACCGTGCGCACTTGATCAGTCAATTGACCGGCTTCAATGCTGCTCAGCTTCGCCTTTAACGATTCATTCTCGCGGGACAGTTCCTTCTCACGGATAAACATCCCATCAATGCGCTTCGGCACATCAGTCACATTGCATTTCAACAAGCCTGCTGCTTGCTTTAGAAGTTCCAATTGCTCTTCCATATATTGATACGCATGACGGCCAGAAACGGCTTCAATTCGTCGTGTACCCGATCCGATTCCGCTCTCGCTTACAATTTTGAACAATCCGATTTCAGACGTATTGCCGACGTGGCACCCGCCGCATAGCTCAATGCTGTAGTCGCCTACTTGAACGACACGAACGACATCGCCATACTTCTCGCCGAACAACGCCATCGCGCCCATCGCTTTCGCTTCGTCAATCGATTTCGATTGAATAACCACATCCGTACCCATCCAAATTTGCTCGTTAACGCGGCGTTCGATATCTTGCAGTTCTTCTTGGCTAATACCGCCCAGATGCGAAAAGTCAAAGCGCATGCGCTCCGCTTCCACAAGGGATCCCGCTTGGTTCACGTGCTCGCCGAGCACTTGCTTGAGTGCCTTATGAAGCAGGTGGGTAGCCGTATGGTTCTTAATAATATCTTCTCGTGCGTAACGAGCCACGGATGCCTGTACAGTCATGCCGACGCGCAGCGTTCCACCGTCCACTTGCACCAGATGGACATGCTGGCCGTGCGGCGCCTTCATCACATCTTCAACGCGCGCCTTCAAGTCCGAATCAACATCACTTAACAGACCGAAGTCGCTCACTTGTCCGCCGCTCTCCGCATAGAATGGCGTGCGGTCAAGCACGACTTGGCAAGTCATGCCGGCTTGCGCTTCTTCCGCTGTCTGATCTTCTACAATAATGGCCAGAACTTTGGCGTCAGTTACCAATTCATTATAACCAACGAACTCGCTTTTAGTCGTGTAATCAGCGAGCGGTCCGCCTTGCACCTTCATGCTTCCTGAATCTTGGCGCGCGGCACGCGCACGATCGCGCTGTTCCTGCATTGCCTGGTCAAAGCCATCTCGATCTACCGTCAAACCATGCTCAGCCGCATAGTCTTCCGTCAAATCAAATGGGAAGCCATACGTATCATACAACTTGAACGCTTCGGCTCCAGTAATCTGAGAACGGGCTTCGGCTTTCGCCGCGGAAGCCATGTCCGCCAGAATAGCGAGTCCTTCCACCAATGTTTCATGGAAGCGCTCCTCTTCGCTCTTAATCACTTTTTCAATAAATTCACGCTTCTCGAGCACTTCATTATAGTACACGCCCATCACATCGCCGACGGTCTTAACCAGATCGACCAGGAACGGACGATCGATGCCGAGCACTTTGCCATATCGCACGGCACGGCGCAGCAAGCGGCGGATGACGTATCCTCTTCCCTCATTGGACGGCAGCACGCCGTCGCCTACAGCAAATGTTACTGTACGAACATGGTCGGCGATAACTTTGAGCGCCACATCATATTCGGGATTTTCGTTATACTTCACACCAGCAATCTGACAAGTCGCTTGAATAATCGGCTGAAACAGATCGGTATCGAAATTCGAGTCCACGTCCTGCAAAATAGATGCAAAGCGTTCCAAGCCCGCGCCGGTATCAATGTTCTTATTCGGAAGCGACGTATAGCTGCCATCCTTGTTGTGGTTGAATTGAGAGAACACGAGGTTCCACACTTCGAGATAACGCTCGTTCTCACCGCTCGGGTAGCACTCTGGATCTGTTTCAAGATCCCCGTACTTCACGCCGCGATCATAAAAAATTTCCGTACATGGACCGCAGGGCCCTTCGCCGATATCCCAGAAGTTATCGTCGCCAGTCTTAATGATATGTTCAGGTGAAAGACCGATTTTCTCGTTCCACAGCTTGTATGCTTCCTCATCTTCGTTATATACGGTAACATACAGCCGGTTCGGGTCGAAGCCAATCCACTTCTTGTCCGTCAGGAACTCCCATGCCCACGTAATCGTTTCTTCCTTGAAGTAGTCTCCAATCGAGAAGTTGCCCAGCATTTCAAAAAACGTCTGGTGACGCCGCGTCCTGCCGACGTTTTCGATATCATTGGTGCGAATGCATTTCTGCGAGTTGGCGATACGCGGATTTTCCGGTTTTTCCCGTCCGTCAAAATACGGTTTGAGCGGAGCCATGCCTGCATTAATCCACAACAACGACGGATCGTTATGCGGCACGAGCGAGGCGCTCGGCTCGATATGATGTCCTTTGCTTTCGAAAAACTTCAGCCATTTTGTACGAATTTCACTTGCTTTCATGAATGGAAGCCCCCAGTTCAATAGGTTTGGTATCATACTGATTTTGTTCTGAAAATAAAAAAAATCGCCTCCTGTAAAACAGGGACGATTGTAAGTATCGCGGTACCACCCTGGTTATCGCTTATGCAGCGCACATAGCTGTCTCCCCCTATCATAGGAGCAGTTCAACCTGTCGTGCCGCGTCTGCGATCGCCTCGTCGTTGATAACGGGAACGTCCCGGTGAAGTTCATTCACACTCAGAAACTAGCCTTCAGCCGCTCTTCATGGTGAAGATTCTTCCAGCCTGGCGACGGAAGTCGCGCGGAATCTTCTCTCTGGTCCAAGGACTGCAGCTTACTCGGTTTCATCTTCGTTTTGCAATAGATATTTATCCAAGAGTATAAATAAATGTCGAACGCTTGTCAATCCTGAAGCTCGTGGCAAGTCGAGTTCGAAGTAAGACCATTGGAAAATATACAGTCACATGTACGGACTCGGCGGGATACACAGCATGTGGACTGTATTATATCCAGCGGATCCAGATGCTTTTCGGCGTTTGCTGCTGAATGAGCGTCAAACTATTGGACAATCTCCAATGAAACCAACCATAAAGAGAATTACGAGCAATTTTCAATGTACGAAATCCAATGGATGAAGCAAACGAGAACAGACAAGTTAGCCAGTGCCTATACGGCAAAGCGCCTTTTTAATGCGACCTATCCCAAATATTCAATCTGCTCCAGCATCCGCTTCAGCATGACCGCCGCTTGGGCGCGAGTTGCCGTCCCCTTCGGCTCAAATGTATTCACGGTCATCCCCTGTACAATGCCGGTCGAAATCGCCTTCGCAACACCTTGCTGGGCATATCCGCCGATGTTGTTGCGATCCTTGAATTTGTTCAGCGATGACGGTTCATACGATACGGTATGACCTGTATATTCCATCGCACGGACGAGCATAACCGCCATTTGCTCGCGGTTGATTGACTCATTCGGACGGAACGTGCGATCCTCAAAGCCTCCGATAATACCGGCTTCCGTCGCTGCTCCGATATAAGGCGCCATCATACTGTTCGAGCTGACATCACGATACACCGCAGCCGCCCCTGAGTTGGCCTGCAGTCCGAGCGAACGAGCAAGTAAAATGGCGAATTGACCGCGCGTAATGTTCGCATTCGGCGCGAACGAGGTGGAGCTGACACCTTCAATAATATATTTGGATGCCAGTTCGCGTATCGCTTCACGCCCCCAATGATTCGCTGCATCGGTGAAGTCTTTGCTGCGGTCCATCATGGCCATCGCTTGATTGCCCTTGAACGTGGAAGAGAAGACGGTAATCGAGCTGTTCTGTTTCACAACTGTCGGCACGTAACCCACCTTATTCAGTACGGAATCGTAACGTACCGCAGACGCATTGTGGCGTTGAACATATCCGGTCGTGCGCACTTTACTTTCAAGCTTCGCAGCAAGTGCTTTCGGGCTCGCAGAACCGGCAAAGGTGGAAGCATAGAAATCCAGCGGCTGCACACGCACGTTCGCCCCTGTCGAATTGAGGTCGCGCAGCATAGCATCCGCCGATGAGCTTGGCTGCTTCTCAACTTGCAGGAGCAGATAAGCCGTGCTGTTGCCCCATTCCCGCTCCAGATCACGGAAGTTCAACTCTTTCAGCGGCACGGAATAGAGCACGTCTCCGTATCTCACGGAAAAGATAGCATCATTGACCTGATTGTATACCTCTTTCAACGTTTGCAGCGGCACCGCAACCATGGCGGCACGTTCAGACGCCGGCACATCGAACGCGAGATGATTGCGCGTTCCGTTCTTAATAACATAGTCAAAGGATGATTTCAATTTACTTGACGGTAACGTATACCGCTTCACCGTTTCACCGAAGCGCGAACGCTCCGATTTCGTTTCTGCCGCGGAGCTCGCAAGCAAGTACCAGCCGTTATCCAAAAACCACTCATATGCCGCTGGTTGAATATCATCGGGTCTCGTCGTCGATCCGTCCGTCTGATTTGACACCGCCGCGTTTGAGAAAGCTTGCAGCGCATTGCCGCTCCGATCTTTAACTGGGTTGGCGCCTGGCAAGTATGCGAGCGTCACGTTAGAATACGTGCTGACCGCATCGGTGAGCGTCAACGTAATTTGATCGCCTTTGATGGACGCGCTTTTCACCTTCTGGCTGCTATTGTCAGCCTGCACGTAGAACTGCGACAGTGTCGGCGTTGGCGTTTCTCTTAATTTCTCCGAGAACGTGAGCGTCATCGTCGCGCCTTTAATAATGGCCGATCTCAATGTCGGCGCCTGATTGTCTGACTTGTTATCCACCCGCACTAACGTAAAGCTCGCAGCCGGATTGCCCGCCAAATCGGCCAAGCGCGGCTCGCCCGGCGCGTAGGACACCGTCACTTCATCGTTGTCACCGACACTTGAATCCAAGGTAAGCTCAACGACATTGCTTTTGATATTCACTGCGCTGACATAGCGCGCCGATCGGTTCACGAGCACCGAATAATGGCTGCGCAGCGGAACCTGATCCGCCTTCAAGGCTTCATCATAGATAAGCTTCAAAGTGCTTCCGTTCACCTCTGCCGTTCTCAACACAGGCGCTTTCGTGTCTGACAAATTGCGTGCATATAAGTCCGAGAAGGCCTGCACCTGATTGCCGCCTCGGTCCTTTAACGGGTATTTGTCTGGTTTATAGCTTACCTTTACGACTTCACCGTTCGTAATGAGATGAATAATGCTCAATGTCACCTTGGATCCATTGTGGGAGATACGGCTAATTCTTCGTTCTTTACCGTCTGCCCACACCGTGAACTGGCCATCCGCCTTGGAAGATACGGCATCCAGCTCTTTCGTAAATTCGAGCTCCACCTTATTGCCTTGAGCCGTTACGTTACGAACGCTCGGCAGCGTATTGTCCACTGTATTGGCGACTGTCCAACGGTCTATCGAAGCCGCCGCATTTCCGCTCGTGTCCCGAATCGGCTTGCGATCCGAGCCCGGACTATAAGACAGGCGCACCTCCTGACCATAGGCAATGCCGCTTTGCAGCTTCACGTCGACGTGTTCGCCGCTTACCGCTACACTCTTCACCCGGCGCGCATCGCCATTAACCGTCACCGTAAATCTGGACTCAGACGGAACGGACGCCTTATCCAGCGACTCGTCGTAAGTCAACCGAATCGTATCGGTGGCGGTCAGATCCGCAGACTTCAATACCGGTGCAGTTACGTCCTGCTTGCCTGTAGAGAAACGCCAATCCTTCAAGCCAGCATAGTCCTTGCTGCTTTCATTTTTAAGCGCCCCGGCTGATATTTCCACGACGTAGTCCGTATTGCCCTTTAAATCTTGCACAGGGTCAATCGAAATCGTCTTCGTCCCGTCACCTGTAATACGGCCCGACGACATTGGCAGCGCTTCGGCCACCTTGCCATCCTTTGCCGTTTTTATAATGACGCTGCCGTCTTTTTTCCAGACATTCTCGTTGAACGTAAGCTCAAGATTTGCATCCACACGGACATCTCGCTGTTCTTGTGCTGGAGACAGCTTCGACAGGACTGGCAATCCTTGCTCCGCCTTTGTGGCGAACGTCCACGCAACAGGGTCGTAAATGCCCAGGAACTCGCCGTTCTCGACCTTGAACGTACCGTAATCGACCTGTACGACATATTTCGTCCGATAATGAAGTGATTTGGAAGGCTTGATCGTCGCTGTCTTCTTCGCATCGTCAAGCTTTACTTGATCGCTTTGGACGGAAATGGCTTCCACCACTTCCCCGTTCATCGTCTTAATAGTTACATTTCCCGTACCTATTTCAACCTGTTCTTGAAACTGTATGCTCAGCTCCGATTGCACATCCACATCATTCGTACCGGAACGAGGATAGGTTGCCTCCACCTTTACGTTATGCCAGGCTTTATTCGTCTGCTTCACCTCGTCGGGAGACAAGGCAAATGCGGTACTCATTGAAAGTTCCATCGCCATTGCAACGGTGAGTAGTATCGCGAGTGTTCTTTTCACGCTAGAACTCTCCTCCTTTGGTCTATTGACCTGCGTCTTTTTCCAGAAACAAAACATGCAGCACACAATATCATGTAACGCCGCATCCACATTTTTAAACGCGACTAAAGCATGTTTTGTTGTACCTATTTTTGAAATTACCAGAAAATACAACTTTGGAAGGAGGTAAAAAGTCGGATAGTCCCGAGTATTCACTGGGCTAACTATATGATCCTATTCGTAAGTCCGTAATCGACGGTGAATGTAGTTATTGTGACTGTGATCAATCTTATATGGAAAAATAAAAAACTCCAATTATCAAATATAATTAGAGCTTACATGATTCAAAATGTACGATATACGCTGAACGAAATTGAGACAAGGGGGATACGGTCAAGCCTTCAGCCCTGCTTTTTTTTCAAAAAAAATAGAAGCCCGTCAACAGGCCTCCACTTATTCCGCACCTCAAGGGCGTCAAGGCGTCTTGCGCCAAATGTAATAGGTGAACACGTGACTGAGCACCACTTTCAGCGCCGCAAAGAACGGAACCGCCAATATTAAGCCGACGACTCCAGCCAATTCGCCGCCTACCAACAGCGCGAATATAATGACGAGCGGATGCATGTGCAGCGTCCGTCCCACCACCTGTGGCGAAATGATATTGCCCTCAAGAATTTGGCAAATGGTATTGACTACCGCTACAAAAATGAGCATCTTGAGCGATATCGTAGAAGCAACGATCAGCGCCGGTGCTGCGCCGAAGTATGGCCCCAAGTATGGGATGATGTTAAAAATCGCCACACACAACGCTAGCAGCAGCGCGTAGGGCATACCGACAATCATATAACCGATATATGCCAACACACCAATAATGACACAGACGAGGAATTGGCCGCGAATGTAGTTGCCAAGCGCCGTATCGATTTCTTTAAGCATCATAACCATATGCTTGCGGTGCGACTTCGGCACATAGGCGATAATCGTCCGTTCGAACACATCGAAATCCTTCAATATGTAAAAAATCAAAAATGGCACAATTAAGGCAATGAACAGCATATTGATGGTGGCACCGATATTGTCCATAAAGTTAGAAATTCCTTTGCCGAGCCGTTCCTCGAACGCATACAACCAATCGTTCAGCCCAGAACGTACGGAAGGCGGCATGATAGACGACTGACTCAAGCCGTCCATCAGCTTCTCCGCCTTCGCATTGAGATGCGGCATTTGATTGTTAAGTTCCTCGAGCTGCTTCATCAGCATCGGAATCATATTGATGAGAATGACGGTAAGCGAGGCGATGAATACGGCGTAGATGAGCAGCACCGCCATCGTGCGGGGCACCTTGCGCTCGTTCAACAGTGTCACGACGGGATTAAGCACATATGCGATAATCATCGCAATGAAGAACGGAGCCAGCACGGCCTTCATAACCCCGTACACATGCCCGATCAACGGCTTCAACAAGAGTAGAATATATACAATAATAAGACCAAGCAGAATATAGACTCCGTATACGAACAACCGATTTTTCCAAAAACGTTCCACTGCATTCCACACTCCGTTCGGACGAGCATCATACAGTAGAGTATATGTAACTCAAGGAAAAATTAACCCGTCAGGTTGACCGCAATTCATTCGCCAAATGCGCTGGTTGTCGCTCCCGCAGAAACGAAGGCCGGGACGGCGCCGCTCCATTAGAAACGGACCGTCCACGAGCACATCGACATATTGCAGAAGCTCGCGCTGATCTGCCGTACCTCGCTGCAATAGATGCTCCACAGTATAACCGGTGTACGACCAAATATGGCGGCCGGCCTCCTTCAGCTTGCGCGCAAGCTGCTTCACTTCCTTGGCCTGCATGAACGGCTCTCCTCCAGACAAAGTGACATCGGTCAGCGGATTTGATAAAATTTCCATCTCGACCTCGTCCACAGTCATCTTCGTACCGTTCCTAATATTCCACGATTCAGGATTGTGACAGCCAGGGCATTGATGCGGACATCCGCTGAAGAAGACGACCGTTCGCAGCCCTTCGCCATCAACGACGCTGTCATGAAGGATCGAAAGCACCTGCAAGCTCATCCGTGCTTCACCCGCTCCGATTCTTCGGAACGCTTCGCCGAGTTCCATTTATTCATATCTCCGACCAAGTAGCCCGTAATGCGGCGAATGCGTTCAATCTGATCGCTGGGACTGCCGCATACCGGACAGTCCTCTTCTATCGTATCGTGATGACCGCATGCCCGACAGCGGTCCACAGGGTGGTTGATGGAGCCATAGCCGATTCCGTTCGCCGCCATGGCGCGAATGAGCTGATTGAGCGCTCGCGTGTTGGCTTTGGCACTTCCGTCCAGCTCTACATACGTAATATGTCCGGCATTGCATAGCTCATGGAACGGCCCCTCAATCACAATTTTGTCATATGCCTTGACGTCATAGTACACAGGCACATGAAAGGAATTCGTGTAATAATTTCGATCCGTAATTCCTTCCCTGCAGCCGAATTCAGCCCGATCCTTATGCGTAAACTTTCCAGACAAGCCTTCCGCTGGCGTAGCGATGAGCGTCATGTTCATGCCAGTAGCATCGGTCGCCTCGTCCATCCGCTTGCGCATGTGAGAGACGATGCGGAGGCCGAGCTTCCATGCTGCTTCCGATTGACCATGGTGCTCTCCGGTTAAGGCGACAAGCGCCTCCGCGAGCCCGATAAAGCCGACGCTGAGTGTCCCTTCCTTCAATACCTCGCGCAGCTCCTCTTCCGCTCGAAGCGCTTCGCTGCCCCGCCATACACCCTGCTTCATCAGAAACGCGAAATCCTGAACCTGCTTCTTGGCCTGATACTCATAGCGCTCTAGCAATTGCTTCACCGATAGCGACAATAGCTCGTCGAGCCGCTGAAAGAAATCGGACACATTGGCGGACAATAGGGCAAGCCGCACAAGATTAAGCGAGGTAAACGACAAATTCCCTCTCCCGAGCGCTGTCTCTTTTCCGTTAACATTGCCCATTACGCGCGTGCGGCACCCCATGTAGCACGCTTCACTCTCCGCCGTCCCGTCGTAATATTGCGCGTTGAAGGTCGCATCCAAAAACGCAAAGTTCGGGAAAAGACGCTGTGCCGTCGTCTCCAACGCGAGCAAATATATATCATAATTCGGGTCCTCAGGTTCGAAGTTGACACCTGTCTTCACCTTGAAAATTTGAATGGGGAAAATCGGCGTCTCTCCTTTGCCGAGTCCTGCCTGCGTCGCGAGCAGCAGCTGCTTCATCAGCATGCGCCCTTCGACAGAGGTATCCGTCCCATAGTTAATCGAGATAAATGGAACTTGGCCGCCTCCGCGCGAATGCATCGAGTTCGCATTATGAATGAATGCTTCACACGCTTGGTATACGTCTCGTTCCGCAAGACGCCATGCTTCGGCTTCCGTGTCGAAGCTTGGATCAAGCGGCAGGGTTGCTATGTAACGCATATGACGCTCATACGTCTTGCGCACATATGGAGCAAGATCATAGTCAAACATCGGATAGGCTTGCCCGCCATGCTGCTGATTCTGGTTCGCCTGCAGAATGATGGAAGCTAGTGCCAGTGCGCTCTTAATATCCTGCGGCTCGCGCATATGACCATGCCCGGTATTGAACCCGAGTCGAAGCAGCTTGCCGAGCGGAATTTGGCAACAGGTCGTCGTGCCGGAAGCATAGAAGTCCAAATCGTGCGGGTACAACAAATTATTGTCCATCGCTTCTCTCACGTCCGGTGACAGCAAGCGCTCCACCGCGTACCAACGAGCGCTTTCACTTGCCATCTTCCCCATCATGCCCATTGGGGAGCGACCGTCCACGTTCGCGTTTTCCTGCATTAAATCCTTGTTGCCGCCGTCGATAATTTCATGCAGCGAGCAAGTCAGCTTATCCGAAGCGGATGCTATATCTAGAGATGTGTTCATCTTCATTTCACTTGTTCGGGGAAGCTGACTGTCCCAACCTGCCGCCACAGCGGTTCCTTCTTGATTTTTGTGCATTTCCCAAGCCGTGTTGCGGCGTTTCACCGGTATCATCGTCATCTTCGTCCAGTCCTTCCATTGCTATATTCCAGGCAAATCACTATATGTAGTGTATTTTTATGTTTTCAAACACAATATGTATTATGCCTCAATCATTATAAACACAATATGCGCTTTGTCATAGTCAACACAAAAAGCGCCCGTTCCCGTGTCAACGACCGAGTTCGAGCGCTTAGGCATTATTTTGAACCGTTCCTGTTCGCATCCTCTAGGATGAAGCATGCGCTTCCGGATAAGGAGGTGTCACAAAATCATCACCGAAAAATAAATCGTCCAACGAGCTTAATGTACCGTCTTCTTCCACTTGAAATACAGACATTTTGTCGCCGTTTACCGTCAGCTCTATAAAACATCCCCAGCAATAAAATTGGTGGGAGCCAATTTTCCCGATATCTTTGGAATTGCAATTCGGGCAGCGCATCATTCTCACCATTCCGTCCATTGACTAATTTGTTCGTACTAAATGCTATTTCAGCTTTCTTCAACGACGATAACATCAGCGCCCCACTTCAAGCCGCTCATCCCATCTATCTGCCGTCTCCCTTCCAAAAGGTCAGAAAGCAAACCGTCTGATATTTCCAGACCTGTTATATGGTTACCCATATTTGGCTGAAAATAAACATCGGCGACCCATCCCAATTGTGATCCTTCCGTTGTTACGACAGGCAAATCTCTCATTGCCGCCTTTCCCGTAAGAAACGATCGTTCTATATGGATAGCCTCCGTCTGCCGGATGGCTTTATCGTTCGCTATCATGATGGCATCTTCGCCACAAGCCGTTACGTCCTCCCATCTTACGACAGATATGACGTTTGCTTTGCGGCCACTTCCTTCAAGCTCTATATGTGTAATACACCATTGTTCCGTGATACGGAAATCCTTCACTTTGGATACTTGCTTTCCTGTTTCAATTTCATATACAGGCAGACCTATCAATTCCAACAACTTCATGTCGGGGCCTCCTCAGCTTACGGCATAATCACTTTCTTGCACACATCCGCGACTTCGCCTGATGCTTGTCCAAGAAGTACGAGAACTCGCTTACCGCCGTATCTATGCTGCCCCTCCTTTCACGCCGTGGAATCGCCCTTACTTTCTAGTACGAACACGTGAAACGATGGTTGCAATTTGTTGAGCGACGAAAGCTGCCTCTTCCCTAGTATTGCCCAATCCGAAGCTGAAACGTACAGCCGTGCGCTTGCGTTCTTCCGGTAAATTCATTGCTTCCAGCACATGGGACACTTCCAATGATCCCGATGTGCAGGCCGAGCCGCTTGCTGCCATGATGCCTGCAATATCTAAATTCATCAGCATCGTTTCGGTAGGAACGTCGAGTATGCTCACATTCAAAATATGGGGCAGCTGCAAGGAAGAATGACCGTTCCACACCACGCGATCTCCCAAAGTATCCTTCAACCCTGTCCACAGCGCTTCCCGGATGCTGTTCAGTTGCTGAATCTTCTCATCTAACGAACTGACCGCCCGCTCCACCGCTTCGGCAAAGCCGGCAATTCCCGCAATATTTTCCGTGCCCGCTCTGCGTTTGCGTTCTTGGTTGCCTCCGAAAAGAAACGGATCCCAAACGGCGCCTGTACGAATGTACAGCGCGCCGACACCCTTCGGACCATTCACCTTATGGGCGGAGAAGCTTGCAAAGTCTACAGGCAGTTCATTCAACTGGATCGGTATCATGCCTAGAGCTTGTACGGCATCTGTATGCATCAGAATACCGTGTGAACGCACGATTCCGCCAATTTCCCGTATAGGCTGCATCGTGCCTACCTCATTATTGCCGTACATGACACTGACAAGGCACGTATTCGGCCGTAAAGCGGATTCAATCTTGTCCGCGCTAACGAAGCCTGTCTCATCAGGAGCCACATAAGTCACTTCAAAGCCAAGAGCCTCCAATCGTTCACAGGCATGGAGAACAGCATGATGTTCGACTTGAGTCGTCACAATATGAGGCTTCGTGTTGTGCTGGTGCTGGTGCGGCGACTGCCCGGATTGCAGCCATGCCGCCCAGGCGGCCCCGAACAATGCCGCATTATCACTTTCCGTACCTCCGCTCGTAAATACCAGCTCCTGAGGACGGCAGCCAAGCCGTGCCGCCATGCGATCGCGTGCTTGATTGACAGCAGATTTTGCCTCACGCCCGTATGCATGAACACTTGATGCGTTCCCGAATACGTCATGCATACTTGCCGCCATTACTGCTTGCACGTCCGGATGAAGCGGCGTAGTTGCAGCATGATCAAAATATATGCGTTCCATCGCATCTTCCCCCAACTACTAAATATGCGTAACCTAACCTCTAAATATAAAACATATAACTATCTTGACTGCCTTCTTCTTTATAGGTAATTAAATCGGCGAGCGTTGTCGAATCAAGCACTTGAGCAATGCTATCCCTTATGCGCAACCATAAATCACGCTTGGCAGGATCGTCTTCTTCCGTGAAGTCGACTGGTGAAATCGGACCTTCCAGCACGCGAATCACTTCTCCAGCCGTAACCTGCTCCGCATTGCGCGATAAAATATAACCACCGTATGCGCCGCGAATGCTCTTCACGAGTCCTGCATTGCGAAGTGGCGCGATCAGCTGCTCCAAGTAATGCTCAGATAGTTGATTTTTTTCCGCTATACTCTTCAAAGAAGTCGGACCTTCGCCAGTGCTCTTCGCGAGCTCCATCATAATCGTCAATCCGTAACGGCCTTTCGTAGATATTTTCATATTGTACACCTCGTTTATTCATTATCGTATCAATTCAATGTATTCCGATTAAGGCACCCGTATATCGTATCATAACTATCCTCGTTATAGTCAATAATCTGCCTGCGTATTCATAAAATGATGTCAATCTCTTGACAAGCAACCTTATTTTCGATATAAAAGCGCCATATGTTACAATAGAACATGAATAGTGAATCCTAGATCCATCATTCAACAGATCGCAGCAAAGACGGTGATAATATGACAAAATCCAATCCACAAACACGCGTCGTCGTCGGGATGTCAGGCGGCGTCGATTCGTCAGTAACCGCACTGCTCTTAAAGCAGCAGGGGTATGATGTTATCGGTATTTTCATGAAAAACTGGGATGACACAGATGAATTTGGGCACTGTACTGCCGAGGAAGATGCGGAAGACGTACGCCGCGTGTGTGAACAAATCGGCATTCCTTATTATACGGTTAACTTCGAGGAGCAATATTTCGATAAGGTATTCTCTTACTTTCTCGATGAATATCGCCGCGGGCGTACGCCTAATCCAGACGTCATGTGTAACCGCGAAATCAAATTCGGCGAATTTCTGCAGAAGGCGCTCGATCTGGGAGCTGATTATTTGGCTACCGGCCATTATGCCCGCGTCGTGCACGAAGACAGCGGTCATACACTGCTGCGCGGGATTGACAGCAACAAGGACCAGACGTATTTCCTGAATGCGCTCAGTCAGGAGCAGCTGGCAAAAGCGATGTTCCCTATCGGGCATTTGCCGAAGCCTGAGGTGCGGCGCCTTGCCGAAGCAGCTGGCCTTGCGACAGCGAAGAAGAAGGACAGCACTGGCGTATGCTTTATCGGGGAACGCAACTTCAAACAGTTCCTCAGCCAATACTTGCCTGCACAGCCGGGTGAGATGGTCGATATCCGCACCAATGAAGTAATGGGCCGCCATGATGGGCTCATGTATTATACACTCGGCCAACGCCAAGGCTTGGGCATCGGTGGATCCGGGACAGGAGAGCCGTGGTTCGTAGCGGAAAAAGATTTGCAGCATAACATCTTATATGTCGTTCAGGGCGATCACCACCCTAGCCTCTACTCCACTGGCCTGCTCGCTTCCCAAGTGAACTGGATTTCAGGGGATATGCCTGAAGGACCGATTCGTTGTACGGCTAAGTTCCGCTATCGTCAGCCAGATCAAGGCGTGACTCTTATGAAGAACGCTGACGGAACAGTAGAGGTGACGTTCGATGAACACCAACGCGCCGTTACACCAGGGCAAGCCGTCGTCTTCTATGATGGCGAAGTTTGTTTGGGCGGAGGCACGATCGATGCCGTTCGCAAGCTTGAAGCGTAATGACTCCCACCCAATTCCCTTTTTAGGGGGTTGGGTGGTTTTTCCACCAATATTTTTTAATTTTTGTTATGAAAGCGCTAACAAAAAGGAGGCTGCTTGCCGATATATATAGTACAAGGAACATTACAGTTTCTTGGCTATCGTATCGGGAGTGATTAATATGACTATGTTCATAGCGATCTTGGAGTTCATTGGTAAAATCATACCTCCGTTAATTGAGTTGCTAGGTCACATCGCAGTACTGTATGGATAATCGGACTAACCTCCAAACCTACGCCCATGAATCGCGGCATGATCGCATCGGTTCATGGGCTTTCCTTGTTGTTTGGGACAAGAGCGGGCCGTGTTTTAGTGAATGAGGAAACCTCCGTCAGGCTTTTTGAGATGTTCAGTCCCCGGTTTGTGCTCCAACAATCGTACGTATCCTCTTTCGTAAGAATGATGCTTCAAAAAGCCCTTTTGCCCACTCACCCTTTGATTCAGAAAAATCCGATTATGCCATCAGAAACACCTCACGCTCCGAAAAGTACATGGATTGCTCTGTATCTCATTCCTTAAACCTTGTCGCCTTTACCTGTCCATCAGGAACAGTGATTCCAGCATCGCTCAGGCGCTCTATGGTATCGTCGAAGGTTAATGTAATAGAGGGAAATATTACACAGGCTGAAGAGCAACGTTATTAGGGACATGTACACCGAAGGCAACCTCGCCCATTCGAGGGCTATAACTTTTGGGATGAAAGAGACATGTATACCAAAGTTTAACCTTACCCATACGGAGAGATGCCCCTTCTGAACAAGAGGGAGAGTGGAAAGAAGTACTTAGCAGCGTATCGGTATGGGCTGAAAGTTACTGCACGATCTGAATCATGGGGAGAATGGATAAAAGAACGATCTAGCGTCCCTTCCCTCGATCAATCTGAGCCTCATCGGGAAAACCCGCATAAAAAACCCTTCCCGGCATGTAGTCCGGAAAGGGCTTCGCTTGTAATATGTTATGAAGTTGCTGTATTTATGTTCAAATCTAACTCGGGCAGAGTCAACCTTCTTACGTGCAGTCGGGAAATCCGGAGATGATCGGTTTCTTCCACGATAAATTCCAATTGTTGTTCCACCGTAATCCGCTGTCCTTTGCGGGGCGGAACCTCCACCTTGGAGTAAATCCATCCACCAATCGTATCGTAATCGTCGGACACGATATCCGTGTCAAAATAGGCATTCACTTCTTCGATAAGCAATCGTCCATCAATGGAAAAGTTCATGTCATCCTTTTTTTCAATTTGAGGCCGTTCTTCATCGAATTCATCTTGAATTTCCCCGACGATTTCCTCCATAATATCTTCTAACGTGACCAAACCGGCCGTACCGCCGAATTCGTCGATAAGCAGCGCGATTTGCACCTTGTTTTTCTGCATCATTTTGAGAAGCGCACTGATGGACATCGATTCCGGTACGCTCATCATCGGCCGAATAATGTCACGAATGTCCTGTGTGTCCGCAGGCGCCTTCACCAAGTCTTTAATGTGAACGAAGCCGATAATATTATCCTTATCGTTATCGCATACCGGGTAACGAGTATGCATTTCGGTAATCGCTTTGCGTTTATTATCTTCAAATAAATCCTGTGCGTACAAACAAACCATGTCCGTGCGCGGAATCATAATTTCACGGGCATGCGTTTCCGTAAAATCAAAAATGTTATCCATTAACGTAAGTTCTGTATTATCGATCAAACCACTCTTATGACTTTCCTTCATGAGAATGCGAATCTCTTCTTCCGTATGGGCCGATTCATGCTCAGATGCCGGTTCAATACCGAACAGCTTCAGCACCAGATTGGCCGTTCCATTTAACAGCCAGATGAACGGATACATAATTTTGTAGAAAAAACGCAGCGGGCCGGCTGTCCACAGCGCAACTCCTTCCGCTTGGCGGATAGCCAATGTCTTAGGTGCCAGTTCACCCAATACGATATGAAGCACCGTAATGATGATAAACGCAATCACCGTTGCTATAGAATGCACGACTGCAGGTCCTGCACCTAAGGCCGTCAACGGGTCATGCAATAATTCGGCCACCGTTTTTTCCCCAATCCATCCTAATCCAAGTGAAGCTAACGTAATACCCAGCTGACATGCCGACAAATAAGCATCTAGGTGGTCTGTTACATGTCTTGCGAATTTGGCTTTCGCATTTCCTTCCTGCACCAGCGTGTCAATCCGGCTGCCGCGCACCTTCACCATCGCGAATTCCGCGGCTACGAAAAAACCATTTAAAAACACAAGAAACAAGACAAATAACAAACCCCAGCCTATCGGTAACGGATCATCCAATCGATTCCCCATCCTCCTCTATAAGAAGCGGACAGGTGCACCTCCCCATCGTCAAAAAATAAAATCATATAATTATATTATATAAGAAAATACATACAATTCAAATCGACGCACGGCCGAAATATTAAAATAATATGCATCTCCCTGCCATGCGTTGATTGACATTATATATATTCTATCTGTACGCCGTCCTATCACCTAATTCAGACAGGATGCTCACTTTTTATTGCTGTTCAGTCGCGTATCGGATGGCTTCATCAAGCAAGCCAATGATATAGGCATCGTCGCAAACGTATAAAATGTTCTGTCCCTCGCGGCGATAGCGGACAAATCGGTATGCCCGCAGCGTCTTCAATTGGTGGGACACGGCAGATTGAGATAACTGCAGCGCATCGGCAACCTGATTAACGGCACACTCCTCACGGGCAAGCAGCGTTAAAATACGAATGCGCGTCGGGTCACCGAGCGCTTTAAACGTTTGCGAGACACGTTCAAGCACCTCTGCATCCAAATCTTTTCCCAGGAAATAATCCATGTTCTTCGTCTCCTTTAATAAGCTCATTCATCCAAGTATCAGCAGTGTCCAATCGAAATGAACATATCCACATATGTACGGCACGCTAATGCCTGTAGGTTATGACAAAGGAAAACAAAATAAACATGGCGACACTAGGAAACGATTTCAAGTTTCTATAGTACATATAAGCGCGTGTTCAAAAAGACCGCTTTTCAGCGCTGAGAAGTACAAGTTTTCGCAAGAAAACTACATGAGAAGCATTCCTCGAAGGAGACGCTGAGTGTAGGCGAGACTACATATAATCGTGAACATTTACACTGTCGGCAGAGGAGTGGGTGTCGGTTCTGCGTAGCCTTCCTTATACTTCTCATCAATCGCTTGGCGAATATCGCGCATAGATTTGCCTTCCCGCTGCATTTGGGATGCTTCGACCGCAATTTCAAGGCAGACGCCACAGCGTGTTCCGTGATCATCCCACTGCACAGCTCCGTCGTCTTCCATTTGCGCAACAAAGCAATTCAGATTGCTCTCATGTCCCGCAATCTCCCCACAACCGCAATAACAAGGAATATACTGCAACAGCTCGTGGTTTTGCGCAGCTAACGTATAAATGAGCCGCATCTCCTCCTTTTTATCATCTAAAAACGGCGGAAGGTCATTTCGGGATGCTGTCGTTTGCTGCAGATCGCCATTCGGAAGCAGATGTTCATGCTGCTCCGCATGTGAAGCAGACGGTTGACTATCCGTTTCGGCCGAGCTGCAGCCAGCAGCAACTAATGACAAACTCAATATTACGGTTGCGGACACGAGACGATACAAATTACGCTGCTTACGTTTAGGTTGAATCTTCGTGAACAACCCATCCCCTCCTCTGATCCCTCGCAATTTTGAATGTATGAACCGTATTACCCCTTCGTTCAGCTAACGAAACCAGTCACTCCGTAACCTATCGCTGCTGCAAGCAAGCTGATTGCCCCGCATCCGCTTGACCATCAGTTCGGATTGCGGCGGCGTTCCTGATTGATGCGCATTTTTGCTTCCGTCCCCTGTTCGCTTGCCATGAAAAACACGCGATTTTTAATCGAATCGGGCAAATACTGCTGCTCCACATAATGCCCCGGATATTCGTGTGGATATTGATATCCTTTATGACCGAGCTTATCCGCTCCTTTATAATGCGTGTCCCGTAGATGCAGGGGCACGTCCGCGGATTTGATATCATCAAATGCCTGCATGACACGAGCAATGGCAAGCGGAATGGAGTTCGATTTCGGACTTTCCACCGCAAACAAAATCGCTTGGGAAATAATATACTTCGATTCCGGCCATCCAATTCGATGGTAAGCCTCAAGGGCGCTTACCGCCTGCACCATCGCTTGGGGATTGGCCAGTCCGATATCCTCGCTGCACGCTACCGTCAAGCGGCGGATGAACGTCATAGGGTCCATTCCGAGCTTCTCTACGGCGTAAAAGAACCAAAATAATGCGGCATCGCTCGACCCGCGTATGCTCTTATGAAAGGCGGACAGCACGTCATACTGTACCGACTCATCCGCTTGCACGGTCGGACGACGAACCGATTCTTCCGCCACCGGAACCGTAATATGGACTGTACCGTCCGCTTCGGGCGTCGTCGTCATAGCGGCGAGCTCCAGCGCATTCAATGCCCGCCGAATATCCCCGTTAGCCATGGAGGCGATATGTTCAAGCGCCTCCGGATCAGCCTCAATCGGCATGAACCCTAACCCCTGTTCCTTATCTGAGAGCGCCCGCTTCATCGCGATTAGCGAATGCTCCTTCGTGAGCGGCTTCAGCTGGAACAGTGTCGAACGGCTCATCAACGCGCCGTTGACATGATGGAACGGATTCTCTGTCGTCGCTCCGATAAAAATAATTGTGCCCTTCTCCACTGCCGGCAGCAGCGCATCCTGCTGAGAGCGATTGAAGCGATGCACTTCATCCAGGAACAAGATCGTCTTTGTATTGTACATATGTTTATTCGTTTCCGCTTGCTCGATAACCGCACGCACGTCTTTGACCGAAGCGTCTACCGCATTCAAGCGGACGAACTCGCCCTGCGTCTGCTCGGAAATAATGTTGGCGAGCGTCGTTTTTCCACAGCCTGGCGGACCATACAGGATGATAGACGAGACACGATCCGCCTCAATAGCTCTGCGAAGCAACCGTCCCGGGCCAACGATATGCTCCTGTCCGATATATTGTTCGAGCGTCCGTGGGCGCAAGCGATCGGCTAACAGCCGCATGCCCGGTTCCCGGTCTTCCTGATACGAGAATAAATCCATGTTCATCACCGTTATTCTATCGTTTTGAGGAGGTCACGCACGACGGCACTTACCATAATAAGTCCGGCAACCGGTGGAACGAAGGAATTGCTTGCCGGAGGCTGCTTCGCCTTGCGGATGTCAGGCGCCGTTTCCGGTACAATTTTCTCCGTTACATCGCTGCGCGGCTTCATTGGCTCCTCCGTCGAGAAGACGACCTTCACGCCTTTCTTAATGCCTTCTTTCCGCAGCTTCTGGCGGACGACGCGTGCGATCGGATCGACCGACGTCTTCGAGATGTCAGCCACCTGGAATCGCGTCGGGTCCATCTTGTTCGCGGCGCCCATACAGGATATGATCGGGAGCTTACGCCGCAAGCATTCTTTAATGAGGTGAATCTTATATGAAATTGTGTCCGAGGCGTCGACGACATAGTCCAGTTCGTATTTGAACAGTTCCTCGCACGTTTCATCCGTATAGAACATATTTAACGCAATCGCATCACAGTCCGGATTGATAAGCTTAATCCGCTCTTGCATCAGTTCCGCCTTCTTCTGCCCTACTGTCGTCGTGAGCGCATGAATTTGGCGGTTCAGGTTCGTAATGTCGACAACATCCTTGTCGATTAGAATAATGCGGCCGACGCCGGTTCTGGCCAGCGCTTCTGCGGCAATCGAACCTACGCCTCCAATGCCGAGCACGGCGACCGTGCTATTCTTCAGCTTCTCCAGTCCTTCCGGGCCAATCGCTAATTCAGTACGCGAAAATTGATGTAACATCGTCTATTTACTCCTCCTGCCGCATAAGCCGCACATAGTCGGAACGCCCCTTGCCGCCGGATCCAGCAATAGGAATCGGGCGGGGGGCGTCATATCAAGCTGCCGTCAAACAGCTGTGTGGCTTATTGCTCTTCTTTCTTTTCTTTCTTCTTATATGTCGATTTAATTTGCAGCAATTCCAATTGGCCTAAATCCACTTCATTCGGCGCATCCATCATGAGATCCACCGCGCTAGCTGTCTTCGGAAACGCGATCGTTTCACGCAAGTTGTTGCGGCCCGCAAGCAGCATGATGAGCCGGTCAAGTCCGAAGGCAATCCCGCCGTGCGGAGGCGTGCCGTACTCGAACGCGTTCAATAGGAAGCCGAATTTCTCTTGCGCTTCCTCTGGGGAGTGTCCCAACGCGTTGAACATTTTTTCCTGCACTTCACGCTTGTAAATCCGCATCGATCCGCCGCCGACTTCGTATCCGTTCAGGACAAGGTCATACGCTTCAGCGCGAATTTGTCCCGGATCCGTGTCGAACAGTTCCACATCCTCATCCTTCGGACGGGTGAACGGATGGTGTTCCGCTACATAACGCTTCGCTTCCTCATCATAGCCGAGAAGCGGGAAATCAACAACCCAAGCGAATTTATACACACTGTCGTCGATTAGGTTCAGTCTGCGTCCAATCAGAAGACGCAGGTTGCCAAGCACGTCATATACGACCTTGCGGTTGTCCGCAGAGAAGAGCAGCAAGTCCCCTTCTTCAGCGACGGTCCGTTCACGAAGCGCGGCAATTTCCTCCTCACTCATGAACTTTACGATCGGTCCGCGGAATTCGCCGTCCTTCACTTGGATCCAAGCCAACCCTTTTGCTCCGTACCGCGCTGCATACGGTGCGAGGTCATCGATATCTTTGCGGCTCCACGTGCCGCAACCTTTCGCGTTCAGGACCTTCACGACGCCGCCCTTCTCAATGACGGAACCGAACACTTTAACGCCGCTGTTGGCCACGATGTCGCATACATCAACAAGCTCGAGACCGAAACGAAGGTCCGGCTTGTCAGAGCCGTATTTCTCCATCGCATCTTGATACGTAATGCGTTGGAACGGAGTCGGGATGTCCACACCGATAGTCGTCTTGAACAGACGAACCATCAGTTGCTCCATCATATCGTGCAATTGGTCTTGAGAGACGAAAGACGTCTCGATGTCGACCTGAGTGAATTCAGGCTGACGATCCGCACGCAGATCCTCGTCGCGGAAGCAGCGCGCGATTTGATAATAGCGCTCCATACCGGACACCATCAACAGTTGCTTGAACAGCTGCGGCGATTGCGGCAAGGCGAAGAATTCACCCGGATGCACCCGGCTTGGCACAAGATAATCACGTGCGCCTTCCGGCGTGCTCTTCGTCAAGATTGGCGTCTCAACCTCTACGAACTCATTCTCATCCAAGAAGTCACGGAACACCTTCGTCGCTTTTGAACGAAGCGCCAGCGTCTTCTGCATTTCTGGACGGCGCAGGTCCAAATAACGATACTTCAAGCGAAGCGATTCATCGATTTCGATGCCGTCTTCGATAAAGAACGGCGGGTTCTTCGCACCGTTCAAAATTTCGATCTCGGTTACGCGAACTTCTACCTCACCGGTAGGCATGTTCGGATTAACCGTTTCATCGTCACGCAGGACCACTTGTCCGCGAACGGCCAGCACGTATTCATTGCGCGCACGGTCCGCAATGTCATGCGCATCATGGGAGAATTCTGGGTTAAAGACGATTTGCACTATCCCGCTGCGATCGCGCAGGTCGATGAATAATACGCCGCCCAAGTCACGTCGGCGCTGCACCCAACCGTTTAAAGTAACTGTTTCTCCAATTTGAGCTTTTGTAATTTTTCCGCAATGATGCGTCTTGTACATCATGTGATGCACGCTCCTCACTATATAATGTTATGGCTGCGCCATGTAGAAGTTCGTTACTAGAATGACGGTAGCTGCAAAGTATTGTATCTGTCGTTGATCGTATTAGCCTTGCTTTAATACTTCAGCCAGTTCACTCAGCTTGACGAAACGCTGCTCTCCGGTAGCCAGTTCTTTCACGGCGATTTCACCGCGGGAGAGCTCGTCATCACCGAGAATTCCGGCATAGCGTGCCTGCATCCGGTCTGCCGATTTCATCTGCGCCTTCATCTTGCGGCTCTGATAATCCTTCTCCGCCGCAATGCCTGCCTTGCGAAGGTCATACAGAAGCTTCGTTACCTCATCTTCTGCCTGTTCGCCGAGGCCGACCAGATAGATATCTAGCGGAGGAGCATCGTTGCATACGACGCCTTGCTTCTCAAGCAAGAGCGCAATCCGTTCCATTCCGATTCCGAAGCCAATGCCAGGCTGGTCCGGCCCGCCGATATCGGCGACAAGACCGTTGTATCGTCCGCCGCCGCCAACCGTGTCAATGGCACCGATGCCCTGCGCCTTATATTCGAACGCCGTGTGCGTATAATAATCGAGGCCTCGCACAAGGCGGTGATTCACTTCATAATCAACGCCCATCGCCGTTAAATATTCTTTCACCTTGGCAAAGTGTGTCGCACATTCTTCGTCCAAGCTGTCGAGGATGGATGGCGCTTCCTTGAATTTCTCCTGATCCACCTTGCAGTCCAGCACGCGAAGCGGATTGCGGTCCATTCGGGATTGGCAATCTTTGCACAGCGTCTCTTTCATCGGTGTCAAGAAATCAAGCAGGTGCTGGCGATAAGCCGCCCGGCTCGGCGCATTGCCGATCGAGTTAATCTCCACACGCACACCGCTTAATCCAACATCCTTCATGAATTGATATCCAAGTGCGATAATTTCCGCATCCAGACTCGGAGCAACGGAACCGAATGCTTCCACCCCGAATTGGTGGAACTGGCGGTAACGGCCTGCCTGCGGGCGTTCATAGCGGAACATCGGCCCCATATAATACAGCTTCGTAACATCTGGTTCGCCATAGAGCTTGTTCTCTACGTAGGAGCGAACGACACCCGCTGTATTTTCAGGGCGAAGCGTCATGCTGCGATCGCCTTTGTCCTTGAATGTATACATTTCTTTTTCCACAATATCGGTCGTCTCACCGACACCGCGCACAAACAGTTCAGTCTGCTCGAAAACCGGCGTTCGAATTTCTTTGTAGTTAAAACGTTGACACAAGTCGCGCGCTTTCCGCTCGATCGTCTGCCACGTCTCAACCGTGCCCGGCAGCAAATCCTGCGTGCCCGTCGGTTTCTGATAAGCCATAGTTTCAACCTCCTATATAAATAAAAAAATCTCCCGCCCCGCAAAAATCAATTTGCAAAGGGACGAGAGATGGTTGTGTTCCATTCACCCGTGGTGCCACCCACATTCCGCAAAACAGACGGTTCATTCTCAAGCGAATGTAAAGCTCCGTCTGACTGCGCTTCATTTACGTGTAACGTCCGTATCACGCCGAACGGCTACTTCATGTAATGGACAGTCTGCCGCAAGACATGCTGTCTGTTTCGCCGTTGGTTCTCGGGGATGTCATTCATTCGTCCATCATATAAGGTTCTTCCAGCCAAGGAACCTATCTCTGTATATGTGGGGGTAAACTACTTGTTCCCGTCATCAAATCGTTATTTATGAGGTCATCCAAATCAAATTGCGATTGTCGGAATATAAAGAACATTGTAAGGATGCAGCACGCTAAAGTCAAGAAAAAAACCTACATCGAATGTAGGTTTATCAAAAGATATATTTTTAAAAGGGGGTCATGTCTGTTATTATAGGCTGTCAATGTTAAAGGAAGATGAAACAAACATTACAAAACGATTACAAATAATAAAGCGTTTTATTTTTGATTACTGGAACAACTCTGCCATCATCTCGATTTTTTTG
Source organism: Paenibacillus sp. OSY-SE (assembly GCF_000283315.1). Lineage (NCBI taxonomy): Bacteria > Bacillati > Bacillota > Bacilli > Caryophanales > Paenibacillaceae > Paenibacillus > Paenibacillus sp. OSY-SE. Next base: position 133,937 of record NZ_ALKF01000198.1, read on the forward strand.
CGAGTCACTTCCACATAGTTATCATTATATACCTTCGGCTCCTTTGGATTGGCAAAGCGGCTTATAGCGCCCGTCTTCGGATGCACCCACTTCGAGCTCGCCCCGCAGCCGAGTCCGAGTATCGTTTGGATCTCTTCAATAATCAAGATGTTATACAAGCTTTCCGCTCCCGGCAAACAATAACCTACGTTTTCCAAGTTGCCCAATATATTTTTCTGGCGGTATAAATAATAAGGCACGTAGCCGTGCTCTCTGGTCCAATCCCCAGCCAATTCCATCATACGGCCAATTTCTGCACGATCGGCCACCTTAAATTTCTCTTCGCCCCGGTGCTTGGTCATCTCCGACGCCCGCTTGAACGATAACGTATGGACGGTAACCGATTCCGGCATCAGCTCCTTCGTCTTCGCAAGCGTATGCTCGAACTCAGGAACTCCTTCTCCCGGCAGGCCGATGATGAGGTCCATATTGATGTTGCTCATGCCCATCTCCCGAGCCAGCTTATATTTTTCCACCGTTTCTTCTACGCTGTGATGTCGGCCGATAATATCGAGCGTCTCCTGGATGTAAGACTGCGGATTGATGCTGATCCGGTCGATGTTCCACTTGTTCAGCACAGCCAATTTGTCCGGCGTAATCGTATCGGGCCGCCCTGCTTCCACCGTAATCTCACGCACGCGGTCCACATCCGGGAACGACGTCATCATTTCTTCGTAGAGCATATCCATCTCTTCCGCCGTAATGCTTGTCGGTGTGCCGCCCCCGTAATAAATCGTCGTAATGCGAATACCGCGTTCCTTCAAGAAACGTCCGGTTTCCCGCATCTCGTAATGAAGACCTCCTAGGAACGAATTCACCGATCCTTGCCGCCCATTAATGTCATAGGCCGGGAACGTGCAGTACGCGCATTTGGTCGGACAGAAGGGGATACCGATATAAATGCTGATCTCCTCCTGCAAACGATCCAAATCCGGCAGGGCTGTCAATTGCCGGCCGACGATGCGTTCCATCAGGCCAATCTTATCGTCCGTAATCAAATATTCCTCTTTCAGCATACGCTTCGCCTCATCCTGAGACAGTCCTTTGCGGCGGGCGTCGTGCATCAGCTTCGTCGGACGGATACCGGTCAGAATGCCCCACGGCTGTTCGATTCCGGTCCATTCCGTCAATACCTGCAGCAGCGCATGGGCAAACGCGTTCTTCACCTGCTTCCGATATTGCTCATACGTCACATCCGCTGGAAACGAGCGTTCGTTGAGGGCTTCCAGCGTTTTACCTTCGCCCAGCAGGCGCAACGTGGCCTTCACCCGCACCAGTCCCGCTTCCATTCGCGGAAATGCTTCGGGCGTCAATCTCTCAGGGCCGCATTGCATCAGTCCGATGACGGCATCCTCCCCGTCCGACGGCACTGAGTCGGGATCTAAGCTTACCTGATAGGTCACTTCAGGCTGTTCGACAAACAATTGGACAATATGGACAAGCGAGCGTTCAAACGCCGCTTCGTTGGCGATTAATGTAATGCGCATCGTTCCAAGATTCCTCCCAAGCAAGCAAAAAAGGCAAGCATTGCCGCCTTTTCTGTGCGTAAAAAAGCGCTCATATCCATGAGCGCATTATCGATATCCTAGCATATTTTAGACGGAAAATAAAGTATTCGACGTCAGTCCAACTTCTCGACGTACCCGCCATTTTCGTGTATAAGCCGCACGGCTTCATCATAACGCGATTGTTCCACCTTGGCCGCCACCACGTAACGTAAATCGTCCGGAGCCGCAGTCGGTTCGGATATCGACACCTGCGCAGGGCTGAAATCTGCTTCCTCGCCGATTGAATCCGCCGCCGGCGGTGCAGATGCGGCAATGTTGTCATCGTCACGCGCAAAGATTATGCCAGCCGGGGCGAAGCTGCCCACGCCGCCTGTATAGGTCGAGCCATTTAAGTTATTGGTCGCTATCGGGGCAAACAGCAGCGCTTTCCCGTCAACTGACGCCTCTAACTCGCCTACTTCAATATTCGTCGCATCCACAGTAACGAGTTGGGTGCGCAAGGATTCCGCTTCGTTTTCTGTACGTGTGTAAGCTTGAATCTGTTTCATGTGCATCACCTCATTCTCCCTATTGTTTACTTCCCGTTTCATTTCATACTGGAAGCTTCCTTGTTTTCCATATACCCTGACGATTGCCGGGGTGAAACAATGACGCCCGAACCTCCATCATGTAAGACAGAGCGTCCGGGCGTCATTATAGGCATTATGCTAACGTTTCATATGTGCTCCGCTGCGGCGAAGCGCGTCCTGATGTTCTGCTTCGTCACGCAAAAGCTTAGCTGATTCCTTCAACGATTGCGCCGATGTTAATGAACTGTATTGTATCGCCAATTGATGTAAAGACTGCCGCACGATATAACTCCTTTTAGAGGTTGTTCAAAAAGTCCCTTTTGATCACGAAGATCATCCGGCAGCTTGAACACACACTTTTAGTAACAAGACTTAATTCATATCGCACTATTAGTATGGGCGGTTCCTTTGTTCATTAATCATGGCACGTTCCCTTATCATTAAGCTCAGCCTTGGCTGTCGATAATAAGAGTAACTGGCCCCCAGTTAGTGAAGCTGACATCCATCATCGCGCCGAAACGGCCAGTCTCTACCGTCAGGCCTAAAGAACGCAGCCGTTCGTTAAATAGCTCGTAGAACCGTTCCGCTTGATCCGGTCTGGCCGCAGACATGAAATTCGGTCGTCTCCCTTTGCGGCAGTCCCCATATAACGTAAATTGGGAAACGGAAAGAATGGCGCCGTTCACATCTTGAACAGAGAAATTCATTTTCTCCGCTTCATCCTCAAAAATACGCAGACCGGCCACCTTGTCCGCCATCCAGTTCACATCCTGTTCCGTATCCTCATGCGTTATGCCTACGAGCAGCATAAGTCCTTCTGCAATCTGACCTACCATTTCATCACCCACAGTGACGCGGGCTTCTTTGCACCGTTGTACAACGACTTTCATCTTTGTTCCTCCTGATTTGCTTATGAAAAAAAGCAGCGAATTATTGCATAATTCGCTGCACCGTGTATACATCCTTCACTCGTTTAATCTTCTCGACGACAGCTTGGAGATGATCTGTGTTCCGAATGAGAATCGTCATATGGATCATCGCCAGCTTGTTGCGGTCGGACCGACCAGATACTGCGGCGATATTCGTCTTGCTCTCTGATACAGCCTGCAGCACCTCATTTAGAAATCCGCGCCGATCCATCCCTGTAATCTCGATATCGACGCTATAATTCGCCTCGACTGATTCGCCCCAGGCCACGTCAATGATTCGTTCCGCTTCTTCCCCATCCGCTGTCGTAGGGATATTCAAGCAGTCCGCACGATGTACCGATACTCCGCGTCCACGCGTCACATACCCAACAATATCATCGCCGGGCACCGGATTGCAGCAACGTGCAAAGCGGACAAGCAAATTATCGATGCCTCTGACGCTGACGCCATGGGTCGGCCGGGATTTGCGTTCCGACTCTTTCTTGACTTCCTTCACTTCGTGCGTCAGTTCAATCTGACTCGCTTCCTCTGCTTCCTTGCGCAGCTTCTCCGTCAAGCGCGTACAGATTTGCGCTGCCGTAATGCCGCCGAAGCCGATGGCTGACATCATATCCTCAATATCGTTAAACGAGAATTTCTTCGCTGCTTCAAGCAATTTGTCATCGGACATCCAAGCAGGCGGCTCTAAGCCGAGTCGTTTTAACTCGCGCTCAATCATGTCCCGCCCTTTTTGCACATTTTCTTCACGCTTCTCTTTTTTGAACCATTGCTTAATTTTCGAGCGCGCATGCGAGGATTGAGCAATTTTGACCCAGTCCGAGCTTGGACCGTACGAATGCTTCGACGTCAAAATTTCAACGATATCTCCGGTCTTTAGCTTATGATCAAGCGGCACGATTCGACCATTCACCTTGGCGCCAATCGTGCGGTTCCCGACCTCGGTATGAATGCGGTAGGCGAAATCAAGCGGCACCGATCCAGTCGGAAGCTCGATAACCTCTCCCTTCGGTGTGAAGACGAATACCGAGTCCGAGAAGAAATCCATCTTGAGCGATTCGACAAATTCCTGCGCATCCTTCGTCTCCTGCTGTAAATCCAGGATTTCACGCAAAAACGTCATCTTTTCTTCAAAGCTGCCCCCTGTGGAAGTATTTCCTTCTTTATAGGCCCAGTGGGCGGCAATCCCGTATTCTGCCGTGCGATGCATTTCCCATGTGCGAATCTGCACCTCTGTCGGCTCTCCTGTCGGGCCGATGACCGTCGTATGAAGCGACTGGTACATATTTGCCTTCGGCATTGCAATATAGTCCTTAAAGCGGCCAGGCATCGGCTTCCACAGCGTATGGATGATGCCAAGCGTCGCGTAACAGTCTTTAATGTTATCGACAATAATCCGAATCGCCAATAAATCATAAATTTCATTAAACTGCTTATTTTTTGCCGTCATTTTCTTATAAACGCTATAAATATGCTTCGGCCTTCCGGACAAATCAGCCGTAATTCCCATCTCATCCAGCTTCTCTTTGATGCGAGCGATAACGTCGGAAATGTACTGCTCTCGTTCGGCACGTTTCTTATGCATTAAATTCGCGATGCGGTAATACTGCTGCGGATTCAAGTAACGAAGCGCAATATCTTCCATTTCCCATTTGATCGCAGATATCCCGAGTCGGTGAGCGATCGGGCAGAAGATTTCCAATGTCTCATACGCGATACGGCGCTGGCTTTCTTCTGACTGATACTTCAACGTGCGCATATTGTGCAGCCGATCCGCCAGCTTGATGACAATAACTCGGATATCGTTCGCCATGGCGATGAACATTTTGCGATAGTTCTCGTTCTGCTGTTCCTCTTTGGATCGGAACTGAATGCGTTCCAGCTTCGTCAAACCGTCGACAAGCATCGCACAGGTTTCCCCGAACTTCGCATGCACTTCCTCCAGCGACACAGACGTATCCTCAACGACATCGTGCAACAGCGCTGCCACGGCGGAGGTTGGATCCATCTGCATGTTCACAACAATATCTGCGACCGCCAGTGGATGCAATATATAAGGTTCACCAGACTTCCGAACTTGTCCGGAATGCGCTCTGTCGGCAAATTCGTAAGCTTCGCGAATACGCTGCAGGTCCGGGTCTTTCATATAGGTCGAAGCCTTCATTAATAATTGCTCGATGCCCATTGGAGTCGTTTCGATTCCTTTCTACATCCGGGGCAGTACCCCTAGACTACAGATTATCCTATAATTATGCCTTTATTCGGTGTCTCCCGTCAATGGCCTCGAAATTGCTTTGTCAATGTCCGATGTCCGTTGCTGTCAAACTTTGATAAAGAAACGTATTTTTTTATATACATGTCACTTTTTTATCGATATCGTAAAATTTGTTGTTGAAATGAAACCCCAACAACATGTAAATTATATAGTTGGGTCTGAAACTTCATTGTGCGGCCAATTACAATTACATATTAAAGGAGTGCATTCGCCTTGCAACGCGAAATTCAAGTGCATGAGAAACCGGGCCTCGCCCCGGGACTGCTGCTTAGCATTCAACATCTGTTCGCCATGTTCGGCTCAACCGTTCTCGTACCCAACCTATTCCACATCGATCCGGGTATCGTACTGCTTATGAACGGCCTTGGCACCCTGTTCTATCTCGTCTTATGCCGCGGTCTCATCCCCGCTTATCTGGGATCGAGCTTCGCCTTCATCTCCCCGGTGACCGTCGTACTGGCCGGGAAGACTGAGAACTACGCACAGGCGCTCGGCGGATTTATCGTATCCGGAATCATCTTCATTCTCGTGGCGTTAATCGTCAAATGGGTTGGCACGCGCTGGCTGGATGTTCTGTTCCCTCCTGCAGCCATGGGCGCAATTGTAGCCGTTATCGGTCTGGAACTCGTGCCGGTCGCTGCTGGCATGTCGGGACTCATTCCGGCCAGTCCGGATGCGCCGCTAGATTCGACTGCTATCACTCTCGCGCTGATCACGCTCGGGACAACGATAATCGGGAACGTCATGTTCCGCGGCTTCTTTAAAATCATTCCTGTGCTCATTGGAATTATAACTGGATATGTCGTCGCGTACTTTATGGGAGAAGTTAAAATGAGCCTCGTTGCAGAAGCCGCCTTCTTTAAAACGCCGACATTTACGTTCCCTGAGTGGAATTTGACGGCAATTGCCATCATCATACCTGCCGCGCTCGTCGTCGTCGTCGAGCATATCGGTCACTTGATGGTGACAAGCAATATCGTAGGCAGAGACTTGTCCAAGGATCCGGGATTGCACCGCTCCTTGCTTGGCAACGGGGTTTCCACCGTTATTTCCGGCTTCCTTGGCTCCACGCCAAATACGACGTATGGAGAGAACATTGGCGTCATGGCGCTGACGCGTGTCTACTCGGTGTGGGTTATCGGCGGAGCGGCCGTATTTGCCGTGCTGATGTCGTTCTTCGGCAAGGTATCTGCGCTTATCGCCAACATTCCGGTTCCGGTCATGGGCGGCGTATCACTCTTGCTGTTCGGGGTCATCGCAGCTTCAGGCCTGCGTGTGCTGGTCGATTCCAAAGTTGACTTCAGCAAACCTAAAAACCTGCTCTTGACGACGCTTGTTATCGTCATTGGCATTAGTGGTGCGAAGCTGCAGCTCGGTGCCGTCGAATTGAAAGGAATGGCGCTTGCGACCGTGCTCGCTATCTTCCTGAACTTGTTCTTCATCATCATCGACAAGCTTCGCCTGTCTAACGAATAGCGACAGCTAAAAACTTGTTGGAACACTCACTTAGAGAAAATCCCCTTGGAACACAGTTCCAAGGGGATTTTTGTTTAGGTCGGATTAATACGTGAGAAGCGTGAACACATCAATATCCTTCAGCTTGTCCCGACCGTTCAAGTAGCTAAGCTCGATCAAGAACAATGCGCCTACGACTTCGCCGCCCAATTGGCGAACCAAGTCGATGGAAGTGGAAATCGTACCGCCGGTAGCAAGCAAATCATCGGCGATAAGCACTTTCTGACCCGGTTGAATCGCATCTTTGTGCATCGCCAGCTTGTCGTTGCCGTACTCCAGATTATATCCGGCTTCAATCGTGTCGCCTGGCAGCTTCCCGCTCTTGCGAATAGGCACAAAGCCAGCTCCGATGGACAAGGCGAGCGGCGCGCCTACAACGAACCCGCGCGCTTCTGGACCAGCAACCAGATCGATTTGCTTATCCTTGACCAATTCTTTCATCGCTGCGATCGAAGCTTGATAAGCTGGACCGTCCTTGAGTAGCGTTGTAATGTCCTTGAAGCTGATTCCCGGTTGTGGAAAGTCAGGGATGACACGAATGTACGATTTAAAATCCATACGAATTCCTCCTAAATTGGTTATACACCGCGCACACGGTCCCAGCATGACCAGAGCCAAGCCGCAAAAGCCTCTGTCGCTGGTTCATACCAACGACTTTCCCAGGCGGAGGCAATCATCCAATCCTGATAGCGCTGCGATTGTTCAAGTGAAGTCTTCTGAGGCTGCTCCACGATGCGATAGGTTACTTTTTCTTGAGATAATATACATGTTATAAAGTCCAAATCTTGAAATACACCGAACAGGAGCAGCAGTTCTCTATCGCTCATGTTCAATCGAGAGGCAAGTGACTGTAATAGTGCCGGTTCGGTGTCCCATGTTGCCAATCGTCTCAATTCACTATAAGCGCGAGCGATGCGTTCCCGTTCAGGCGAGTGCAGCCGTCCTCCCTCCGGTTGCCGGGGCAGGATGACATATATTCTTTCGACGTCCGGCAGCTGCCGGGCCACTCGTTCGAATTCTTCCTCGCTTGGCGGCATGCCGCAGATGACTAGTTCTCGCACATGGCTTGACAGGTCGGCAACGAATGCATCGTCCGCTTTCCAGCCCCAGGCACCCGGAATAATGACAGGTCCCTTCTCTTCATCGCTGTACAGCCATACATACGGCTCGGCTGCATATACACCTGCCTGCTCCCGTGTCAAGACAAGAGCGCATGATTGCGGCGCGTCCTGTTCTAATATTCGAGCCAACTCAACTGCCTTATCCACAGCATTGGAGGTGGCTCGCATATCGAACAATTGCCGCTCTGCAATGCGAATATCCTGCATCATAAGTTGAGGCTTGCGCTGGCCGTTCCATTCGTTTACCGACAGTTCGCCAAGCACATCTGCCCTCACATCGGAGGCGATTCGATGCGACAAGCTGCCGCGATGAAAAGCTACCGCATCCAATGTAGCACGGTCTTTCGCCAACATCAACTTCAAATGTTGACCTTCTTTACCCATCGTCCGCTTATCGCGCACGATCGCATTGCGAATGACGACACGAGGGCTTGGATTGCCCATTCCGAATGGAGCGAGACGTTCCAACTGCTCAATCTCGGATAGCGGAACGTCTGACACTTCACATTCCGCGTCCACTTCCACGCTAGGCATGAAGTGTTCTTCCTTCAGCTTCGCTTGAGCTGACTCATTCAAGCATCGTTCCAGTTCCTCAAGCTTATCCTGATGGAGCGTCATACCCGCTGCAGCCTGATGGCCTCCGTAATGCTCGAACAGCTCGGCGCAGTCGGTCATCGCTTCATACAGGTCAAATCCGGGGATCGATCGGGCTGAACCTTTACACATACCGCTCTCTGGATCAATACCTAACACGAACGTAGGCCGATAATATCGCTCTAATATTTTAGAAGCGACAATACCGATGACTCCAACATTCCATCCTGCGGCTGCAAGCACGATGACGTGAGGAACGCCTTCTTTCTGTTCTATCTTTTTTTCCAGTTGGGCTTCCGCTTCCTTCACGATACTTTCCACAATCTTTTGCCGCTCCCGATTCAGCCGATCGAGCTCTTCTGCGCACGCTTGGGCCGTCTCGTCATCATCCGTCGTCAAAAGCTGTACTGCCGTATCCGCATGATCGAGCCGTCCGCTGGCATTGATTCGCGGCGCCATCGAGAAGGCGATATCTGTCGATGTTACATGGTTCGGTTCGATACCGCCGATTCTCATTAAGGCTCGTATCCCCGTATAATCGGAACGACCCATACGTTTCAGCGCTTTTTGGACAATGATCCGGTTCTCATCGATAAGCGGCATCAGATCCGCCACCGTGCCGATGGCAGCCAGCTCCAGCCATTCCTCTGGCAAGCGTCCAAGCAGTGCGTGAGCAACTTTAAAGGCAACTCCTACGCCTGCTAATCCTTTGAACGGATACGTGCAGTATGGAAGCTTCGGATTAACGAGAACGTAAGCGTCAGGAAGTTGTTCCGGTGGCTCATGATGGTCCGTGACAACGACATCAATGCTTAACTCCTTGGCGTATGCAACTTCTTCGAGGGCGCTTATTCCCGTATCGACAGTGACGATGAGCGTACAGCCTGCCGCTTTCGCGTGATCGATCGCCGCCTTATTCAGGCCGTAACCTTCGTTGGCCCGATGCGGAATGTAGTAATCAAAGTTCGCCTGCAAATGACGCATCACATAAATCATCAATGAGGTGCTCGACACCCCGTCTGCATCGTAATCCCCATAAATGCGAATTCGTTCATTATTGGCAATCGCTTGTCGAATCCGTTCCACTGCCTGTTCCATACCGGCCATAAGGAACGGATTGTGCATAAGTTCAACATCAGCATTTAGAAAACGATGAATCTGCTCCGCATCTTCTACCCCGCGCACCATGAACATACGCGCCAGCAGCTTCGAAATATTGGCTTCGCGCGCCAACTGTTCAACGCGGGCTTCCGATGTTTCCGCACAGATCCACCGCGAGCGTGGATGAAGCATCCTTCCTCTCCTTTATCAACATCTATTGCAATAAGGTTGTCGTGTCTTCCCGGACTTGATCCTGCATCCGGTAAGGATACCCAGGATCGAACGGATTCACATGAACAAAGACATCGGCAACGTGTAAAAAGCGCTGCAGCAAATGATTTTTGACCCGCTTGGCGATCATATGTCCTTCAGCTACCGTCATGCGCGGATTTACGCTTATTTTAACATCTACGATGACGTAATGACCATGCTCCCGTGCGCGCAGCTCATCAACGGTAATAACACCATCGACCGTTTGCACCGCACGGATGAGCGGATTAGCTTCTTCGTCGTGAAGGACATGATCCATCGTCGAATGGATGGAATCCATGACAAGTTTATAGCCCATATGCAATACTAGTACAGCAACAGCGGCACCCGCAGCAGGGTCCATATACAGCAGCCAACCAATGTTGAGCTGCCCCCCAATCATCGCTGCGCCGACTCCGATTAACGCCGCGATGGACGAATACACGTCCGAGCGATGCTCCCATGCATTCGCGATAAGAGCTTGGGAAGAGAGTCTTTTGCCTAAACGATATTTATACTGGAACATTCCTTCTTTGGCCACAATGGATAACATAATTGCCGCGAGTGCATACCATTTCGGTATTTCCACTTGTCCGTTCCAAATCGATTTGACCGCAGAAATCGCCAGCTCAAGTCCAACGACAAGGAGCAATACCGAGACGATAATGGCCGCAATCGATTCCGCTTTTCCATGTCCGTAGGGATGATCTTTATCCGGCGGACGCTTGGCAGCCTTTAACCCAATGAGCACGGCAAAGGAGCCTGCTACATCGGAGGCGGAGTGGAATGCATCAGCGATAAGTGCTTGACTTCCGGACAAAAAGCCGGCAGCTCCTTTCACTGCAGCAAGAACGACATTTCCGATGATCCCTATCCATGCACCTGTCTCAGCTTTGGCAAAACGGTCGGTAGACATTTACATCCCTCGTTTGTATCACATTATGTCTGTGGCGTTGGCAGCTTGATCTTCAACCGATGAGAGGCACGCTGCCGCACAACGCCAAAGCCGCGTCACAAACGGACGCGGCTTTATCGTATGTTTCTTTCCTCCCAAATATGAGAAGAAACGAAAATTTTTGCTATTTCACGCAAGTGAAATAGGCAGCATTGACTTCGCAATTATGCAATGCCAATTCGTCCTTATTGTGCTTGCTGTGTCTTGGTAGATGCCTTCGGTTTCTTCTTCTCCTTGCTCTTCAGTACAACCCAGAGCGGGCTCGCGATGAAGATGGAGGAGTACGCACCGAATCCCAAGCCGAACAGAATCGCCAGTGAGAACATGCGAATCGACTCGCTGCCGAAGATGAACAAGCAGAGTGCCGCCACCAGCACGGTCAACACCGTATTAATAGAACGAGTCAGCGTCTGATAGATACTGTCATTGACCAAGTGTGCCAGGTCATGAATGTTCTTAACTTTTGAAAACCGCAGATTTTCTCGTATACGGTCAAAAATAACGATCGTATCGTTGATGGAATAACCGATAATCGTCAGAATCGCAATGATGAACGGCAGATTAACCTCAAGCCTGAGAATTGAGAACAAGCTGATAACCATGAATGCGTCATGCAGCAGGGCTACAACCGCCGAGACCGCAAAGCGCCATTCGAACCGGATGCTGACGTAAAGAATAATTCCTAAGCTGGCAATCCCGACAGCAAGCAGCGCGTTGCGCTGCAGCTCACGTGCGATCTCAACGTCAACTGTACTGATTTCGAAGGAAGCCCCGGGATCAATCTTGTTGAAATCAGCTTTAAACTGCTTCTCTTGCGGCTCGGTCAACACTTCGCTAAAGCGAATGGTCATCCGTTCGGCCCCCGTCGTAATAATGGGTTCCTTCTTGAAATCATACGATTTCAGCAAATCGTCAACCTGAGTCTTCTCTATCGTCTTCGTCGAAGTGATATCCACATTCGTGCCCGAACTGAAGTCAACGCCGTAATTCAAGCCAAATACGCCGAGTGCTACCGCCCCAAGAATCGTAATGACGATGGAAAAGATAAAGAAATACTTGCTGGAATGAACAAAGTTGAATGTTCCCTTAAAGCGCACGGATTTCACTCTCCTTTACGCCGAAATATCCCGGTTTGGTCAACACATGTGCTTTCACAAGCATGTGCAGGAAAATACGGGAGAGGAACACGTTCGTAAAGATACTGACGATAACAGTCATCATCAATATGAGCGCGAAGCCCTTAACTTGGCTTTCTCCAAGAACGTACATTACGACACCAGCAATAATCGTCGTGATGTTCGCATCCATAATCGTACGGAAGGAGTTCTTGGATCCGGCTTTCATGGAAGAGTTAATCGATTTGCCGCTGCGAAGCTCTTCCTTAATCCGTTCGTACGTAATAATATTGGCATCCACGGCCATCCCGAGCCCCAAAATAAATGCCGCAATCCCGGGCAATGTGAGCGTAATCTCGGACAGCCAGAACACGATGAGCAGCATCCACGTGAACAGGATAAGCGAGAAGCTTGCGATGACGCCAGGCAAGCGATACACGATCAGCATGAATAGAAGGATAAGCGCTGTGCCGATTAAGCCCGCTTTCACGGTCTGATCGAGTGACAATTTACCGAGTGTTGCAGCAACGCTTTGCGAGTATTTCTCGGTCAGCTTCAGCGGCAACGCCCCTAAATTAATCGTATCCCGAAGCTCGTTCGCTTCCTCGTTCGTGCGTTGACCCGTAATGGTTGCTTCCCCGCCTGAAATTTCGTAGCTGACTGCCGGATCGGAAATCAAATGCTCGTCCATAAAAATGGCAAGGCGATTCCGTTGTTCCGGTGCCAAAGAAGCCAATCGTTTCGTAATTTCCGAGAACTTGCTGGCATCCTTCAGTTTAATCGCTACGATCGGCTGATGGAGCTCATTGAACACAACGCTTGCTCCACCTTCTACAAAGTCCGTACCTTTCAACTCTATTTTGCAGTAATCCGTCGCTTCCTTACAACCGTCAGAGCTGCGGAATGTCAGCACGGAAGGTTCTTTCAATCTTTTGCGTACTTCCTCTTCGTTTTTTACGTCGGCAATTTTTACGCGGATGCGATCCGAACCTTCAATCGTAATTTCCGGTTCACTAGTTCCTGTCGCGTTAATCCGCTTGTCTAAGCTTCTTGCCGTTTGTCTCAGCGCCTCAGATGTAATCTTCCCGCCCGGTTCAAGTGGCGATGCTTGATATAAAATCTCAAATCCGCCCTTCAAATCGAGTCCGAGACGTATGTTGTTGACTATCGAAGGGCTAGTCCAAACAATAACGCCTAGCGATACAACAACGATGAGCAGGAATGCGAGCACCCTTTTCATATCGTCCCAAGTCCCCTTTCATATTCAATATTCCTATTATATCGGCGGTCATTTTTCGAGTCAATTTTACGGATCATGGCGATAACGGGATTCACTGTGCTCTTGTGCCGTTGTACATACTGTTTCCACGCTATTTTCATGGAAAAAATTATTATTTTTGTTTGCAGAAGAAAAGCTCCTTATCGGAGCATGATGAGCTGCCTTTCTGTTTTACATGTTAGCTTTCACCTATATAAATTCGTGATCAAAAGGTTTTTTTTGAACATTAAATGGGTTCCCCCCGGAAAGCCGCCATGGTCATATAGTTCATAAATTGCGTTGATTTTAAAGACAGTATGTCATTCACGACGCGATGCAGCGCCGGCTTGTCATTATTTTTTTTATACTTTGCACTGACGCATTCCCATACATCTTCTCCCGTTACGTACTCATAGCCAAGCAGCCTTAGCTCTTCCGCCTTACTGATGCAGCACAGCTCGATAGCCTCAATGCGCTCTTGTTCGGTATACAGCTCAGACATGCCGCACATCCCCTTTCTAATTATGACAACATTCGACCTCACTGTGCCGAATTCCTGCTCCACATCTTTTCCATGCGTAAGAAAAAGAAAACTTGCCTGCAGCGCGACATTCATAGAACGAATCGGCATGGAATAGGGACAACCGCATATCTATGGATATAACAGGTAGACAAGTCCGCTTCGGAAGAGGGATGAACCGTGAAAAAGCAATCGTTTATACAAGGAACGCTAATCTTATTGGCCGCAGGCATCATTAATCGGATTCTCGGGTTTATACCTCGCATTACCCTTCCGCGTATTATCGGGGCAGAAGGAGTAGGCATTTATCAGCTAGGTTATCCGTTTCTTATCGTCATCATTACACTCATTACAGGCGGAGTTCCGCTAGCAGTGGCCAAGCTTATCGCTGAGGCGGATGCTACGGGGGACAAGCAGCGCGTTCGCAGAATTGTAGTGACCGCCATGCGGCTCACTGTTAGCGCTGGTATCATCTTCTCCGTCCTCTACGTCGTGCTGGCCCCATGGATTACGTCCAAGCTGCTGACGGACAGCCGGGTCTATTATACATTTCTCGTGATGACTCCGATCATTGTGTTCGTCGCCATCTCTTCCGTGCTGCGCGGTTATTTTCAAGGCATGCAGAACATGGTCCCCACCGCGATGTCGCAAGTCACGGAGACGCTCATCCGCATTGTCGCCGTCATCGTCTTTGCATATATGTTCCTGCCCTATGGCCTCGAGTGGGCTGCCGCAGGCGCCATGGCAGGCGTCGTTGTTGGTGAATTAGGGGGACTGCTCGTGTTAATGTTTCTCATGCGCTCTGCTCGGAAGCAGACCGCAGCGGACGATGAAGTCAAGACAGAGCAGCCTGCTGCAGACCAACGCAGCGAAATGTCACGCCTGCTCCATATTGCGCTGCCTGTGACCGGAGGAAGACTCATCGGCTCCTTGTCCTATTTATTGGAATCCATTACGATTGCGCGAAGCTTAGCCATGGCGGGTGTCGTTACCGCAGTTGCCACCGCTCAATATGGAGCCTTGCAAGGTATGATTATCCCTATACTTACCTTACCGGGCGCATTGACGTATTCTCTGGCTGTCTCCTTGGTCCCTTCTCTGTCTGAGGCATTAGGACGCAAAGATATGGAGACGATTCATAAGCGCATCCATCAAGCGCTGCGGCTCGCTCTAGTCAGCGGTGCACCGTTTGCCGTCGCCATGTTCGTATTGGCGCTTCCATTATGTGCGCTGCTCTATAACGATGTGAGCGTCGCGCCTATGTTAAAATGGATGGCCCCCATCGCCGTCTTCATTTACTTGCAGGCTCCACTTCAAGCCGCCTTGCAAGCGCTTGAACGTCCCGGCACGGCATTGGTAAATACATTTATCGGAGCAGCGCTGAAGATCATTCTTATCGTCCAGCTTACTTCAAATCCAAGTCTTGGCATCTATGGTGCAGTCATCGCTATATGTATTAATACGGTTGTCGTCACTATGCTTCATGGGATAGGGGTCATTCATCATATAAAGCTCAAAATGCCTTGGATGGACTTTTTAAAAGTAGCTGCCGCGATGATTATTACTGCGGGGTGCATGCAGGCCGTATACACGCACTTTCCTGCAGCTTCGGGGCAATTTTTAGCCAAGTTTATCGTTTCATGCCTGGCTGGGGTGGTCGTTTATCTTCTATTGCTTATCCTGATGCGTCTCATTGATCGCGATGATTTGGCGCGGCTTCCTTTGCTCCGGCAGTGGTTCGCCCCGAAGCCGCACCATAAATAACCTATGCTCGTAGTCAAAAGGGGCTTTTTGGAGAACCTCTTATGGTTGTTTCCGATCGATGAACATATGCCCTTTATGATCAATTGAACAGAAAAATACTTGTTTAAATTCGTTTACACCTTTTAACTGAAGTTGATTTTTCAACCAAAATCGCGTCTTATTAATGCTTTGTAGATTATCATCCTGCACCTTACCGTCCATGATAAGGGGAAGAGGTAAGGTTGCAAACCGAAAGCGATCGGGCTGGGGCAGGGTAGGCTTCTTCTTCTGTTTAGTATTGCTTGAAGAATTTGCAGCGGACGCTTCCGAACTGTCATCACCTGATGCTGAGGAGCCGCTGGACATGCCCATTATATCCGGATAATCCGAATCATCGGCGCCGCTGGACTGCCCGTTGGAGCTGCTGGCATTCTCCATAAGGAACACGGTCAGCTTCCCCGTTGATTCCAGGATCGCATACTTCACGTCCTCGAAATTATCGATGCCTTGTTCACGCAACTGCTGCATTAAATCATCCAGGTTATACCGTTGCTTACTCATTTCTTTCCGATTTAAATTCCCATTCGCTATTACAATACTCGGGAACCCGTCAAAAAGAAGCCGCAGCCTTCTACTTTTCAACGACATAAAGGACAGACTGATTTGGATGATGATTAACACACCTATGGGCACAAATCCTTCCCAGTAAGGCCGATTCTTGTCCTCAATGACAAATACCGCAACATCAGCAATCATAATGGAAATGACGAGGTCAAATACGGACAGCTTGCCGATTTCCCGTTTTCCCATCAAACGAAGCACGATGAACACCGTAAAATACATGACGACCGTACGAACAACGACGGTCCAGATTTCCATATGTAACACCCTCCTCGCGTACCGATATTGTCGGATTGCGAAAGCCGCATTCATTGGTATTCTGACCGCCGTTTCGCTAAGGCATTCAGCATTTAGTTATTGAAATATTCCCATCCGCTTTCTTCCTGTTGCGCACATCCCTCGAAGAAGGAGGAGTGGAGTTAATACACATCGAGATCAAAAGTTACAGGATGAATAGTAGAATATACACGGTAGAAATGAGTAACGACACGATGGTAATCGGCGCCCCGATCTTCAGGAAATCCATGTAACTGAAGCCGTTGCCTTCGCGCTGCGCCATGCCTGCCACAATAACGTTTGCAGAGGCTCCGATAAGCGTTCCGTTTCCTCCTAAGCAGGCTCCCAGCGCCAATGACCACCAGAGCGGATTTAACTGGTTCGGGTCTGTAATGCCCATTTGTGTACCCACATCCTGAAGCAATGGAATCATCGTTGCGACGAACGGGATATTATCTATCGTTGCCGACGCAATACCCGACACCCACAGTACAAGCATTGAAGTGCTCGTCATATCTCCGTTTGTTATACTAAGCGTCATTTGGGCTAGCTGTTTGATAATGCCTGCTTCAATCAATCCGCCAACGAGGATGAACAAACCGATAAAGAACAGGATAGTGACCCACTCCACTTTGTGCAATGCTTCTTCGAGCTCCTCTTCGTTTTTCAGACCGATGAGCATTAACACTGCAGCTCCTGCCATGGCGACGACAGCTGCTTCTACATGAATGACCGAATGCAGGACGAAGCCAACGATCGTAAGGAGAAGAACCGTTACAGATTTACGCACCAACCGCTTATCAGAAATGTACGACGCCGCTGACAATTCCATCAATGCATATCGCTGGCTGTCCGATACTTTTAGTTGCTTGCGATAAATAAGAATTAGCATTCCGATGACGGCGACAACGATGACCGCGATAATCGGTGCCAAGTTGGTCAAGAACATATTAAACGTCAAATGCTTATTGGCAGATCCAATCATAATGTTCGGCGGATCGCCGATAAGCGTTGCCGTTCCCCCAATATTTGAAGCAATGACTTCAGCTATCAGAAACGGCACCGGATTGATTTTCAGCATGCGGGTAATGGAGAACGTAATCGGCACCATCAATAAGACAGTCGTTACATTATCCAGAAAGGCTGAGCCCACAGAAGTGAGCAGAAATAAAATAATCAATATTCGAATCGGTCTTCCTTTCGCTTTCTGCGCAGCCTTCACAGCTGCATATTGAAATATCCCGCTCTTGTTCGTAATGCCGACGAGTATCATCATTCCGACAAGCAGGAAAATTGTATTCCACTCAATATAAGTTGTAAATGCTGTATGCACATCTACAATTTGGAGGATTAGCATAGCCACCGCACCGAGCAGAGCGATTATCGCTCGGTTTATTTTTTCCGAAATTATGATGGCATACGAAACCAAAAAAATGATGACCGCTGCGGTCACCTGCCAACTTGCTGCATCTTGTCCCACAAATTCCATCCCTCTCTAGTGAATTGCTTGTTCGAGTATTTCATACTCACTATGGACTTATCGATCACACATTATAACACCCGACTTTTTTTTTCGTCTATGCCTTGTACTATTTCGTACAGCTTGCCCATACGATGATTACTAAACAGTTCCAATTTGGAAAGGGGTTATTGAAATTGAACATGAATGCGATTCAGCGCGTTTCCCACTGGAAAGTTAGTCATCCGTTATTGGCCGGTGTCGTCTATGCCTTTGTGTGGATGGCCTTAGGCGCTTTAGCTTTATCCGTCATGTTATATTCCAGTTCTGCCAGCGAAGATGATATGATAAGCTATACTTATATTGTTCACGCTATCGCTCTTTTTATCGGAGGATGGATTTCTGGACGGCGAAGCGGCAAGAAAGGCTGGTATTATGGCGGGATAACTGGCTTATGCTATTCTATGCTCGTTCTGCTTATTGGCTTTCTTGCTATGGACGCAGGGCTTAGCGGCACCAAGCTCCTGCTTGTACTCATTGCTTTTTGCATCGGAGCCTTGGGTGGAATTATCGGTGTAAATATGAGCAGAACGGGCAAATGACCAATTCATGTGATTGAATAGGAACATTCGATTCATGTAATCCCCCTCTATTTGTGATATACTATTGAAGTTTAACATTGCAAAGTGACAATACTTAGGGGGATTATCATGGTTTTATTCCATTCCATGCAGTCCGTCACGCTCTGGACCGTCGCAGTCGTCATCTTGCTAATTTGGTTCGGTTCGCGCCGACAGCCGTTGGCTGTCGTTAGCGCTTTTGTGAAAGCACTGTGGACTTCTCGTTCGTTCTTGTTTGCCTTTATCGCACTTATTCTTATTCTAATGATAAATGGATGGGAGCTTACGATTGAAAGTTGGCTTAACATTAATTGGGACTTTACAGCCAATATTCATCGCTTGGAAGGACAATTCGTATATAGCGTACAGCAAATATTCAATCACCCGCTTATTACACAAGTTGTGTCTTTTTTCTATATTGTTGTGTTTCAGGCGTTAATTGTAGGTTCGCTCGCCATTTATACAGCCAACGGGAATATGCGCATGGCGCATGCGGTCTGTTATGCAATTATGATTAATTATATTGTAGCCATACCTTTCTACTTGTTCTTTCCGGTTAACGAAGTATGGTCTTACCCGCCAGCAGGCGTCAAGTTCCGCATGTTGGATGTGTTCCCGAGCTTTGAAGAAAGTTACCGCTCCTTATCTGGACTCGATAACTGTTTCCCTAGCTTGCACACTTCCATCTCCGTGACTGTCGCTTTGCTCGCTTCACAGTCCCGTAACCGGCGTTGGTCCATCTTTACGGCTATTAGTGCGATTATTATCGTATTCTCCATCTTCTATCTCGGCATTCATTGGCTGACCGATATGGTGGCTGGAACGATGCTCGCCGTCTTCGCTGCCTGGATGGGCATGAAGTTGGCTGGTGTTCAAATGTCCTGGGGAACGATGCTTCCAACACGACAGAAGCCCTATGCCAAGTCATACCCCAACTCCAAAGAATTGCTATAAGAGCTTTCAAAACGCCTCCCTTTGTACACGAAGGATAACGACTCAAGCAAGCCGGCAGCTTGCTAATGCCTCAACAACAAAGAAGCGATGCTCCTATTCAACGGAGTATCGCTTCTTTGTTGATTGCTGCTAAATACCTTATTATGACGCGCTTGAAGTTTCCTCGCTTGTAACAATGTTGCTAATCGCACTGCGGTCAAAAGTCATCTTCGTTACGTCATTGACGCGAAGGACCACGATGTCGTCTGTAATCTCAACAATCGTACCGTGAAGTCCGCCGATCGTGACGATTTTGTCTCCCTTTTTCAATGCAGTAAGCATCGAATTCCGCTGTTTCTGTTTCTTCTGCTGCGGACGGATTAATAAGAAATAAAATACGGCAAACATAGCGATGAAAGGCAATAACATCGCCATAATTCCGCCGCCCCCTGCTGCATCTGCTCCAGCTAATAGCATATGTAATCCCCCTTTCCATAAAATATAAACAATATGTATAGACTCGCTGCTCCGTTACACAATACAAATAATAATACATAATAGGAGCAGTCGCGTCCATTAGAAGCCGCTCTCGTTGCGATCCATCCCATAAGCCTCGAAAAATTCATCCCTGAAGTCGCGGAGACGATCTTCCCGAATGGCTTCACGCACTTGTCGCATCAAATCCAACAAAAAGTGTAAATTATGATACGTTGTCAAGCGAAGTCCGAACGTTTCGTCCGCTTTGATGAGATGGCGTAAATACGCACGCGAGTAGTTGCGGCAGGTGTAACAATTGCACTTCGGATCAAGCGGCCCAAAGTCCCGCGCGAACTTAGCATTGCGTACGACGAGACGTCCTTGACTCGTCATCGTTGTTCCGTTACGAGCAATCCGAGTCGGCAGGACGCAATCGAACATGTCCACTCCGCGCATAGCACCTTCGACAAGCGCATCCGGTGAACCGACGCCCATCAAATATCGTGGTTTAAGAGCAGGCAATAGCGGCATCGTGTAATCAAGCACATCATACATAAGATGTTTTGGCTCTCCTACGCTCAATCCACCAATAGCATACCCCGGGAAATCCATCGAAGTCAAATCCATTGCGCTCTGACGACGCAAATCCTCAAACATGCCTCCTTGCACAATAGCGAACAGCGCTTGATCATGTGGACGAGAATGACTGTTCAAGCATCTTTCTGCCCAACGTGTCGTACGCTCCAATGATTGCTTCACATAGGCATGCTCGGCAGGATAAGGTGCGCACTCGTCAAAAGCCATCATAATATCTGAACCGAGTGCATTTTGAATTTCCATCGCTTTCTCCGGAGAAATAAATAGCTTGTCCCCGCTTAGATGAGAACGAAAATGTACACCCTCTTCTTCAATCTTACGCATGTCGCTCAGACTAAATACTTGAAATCCGCCGCTGTCCGTCAAAATGGCACGATCCCAGTTCATAAACGAATGGAGACCGCCCGCTTCCTTCACGATGTCGTGTCCCGGACGAAGGAACAGATGGTACGTATTGCTCAAAATAATCTTGGCATCCATATCCTTCAATTCTTCCGGGCTCATTGTCTTTACGGTTGCCTGAGTGCCAACTGGCATAAATATCGGGGTCTCGAACGAGCCGTGCGGCGTATGAACGCGTCCGAGGCGCGCCCCAGTTTGTTTGCATGTCTTAATTAACTCATACGTTACTGCTGCCATGTAATTATCTCATCCTTGTTTTTGGTTTAACGATCATCATAAATGAACATGGCGTCGCCAAAGCTAAAGAAACGGTATTCGCGTTCGATAGCTTCTTGATAGGCAGCCATAATTCGCTCACGTCCTGCCATTGCGCTTACTAGCATAACGAGTGTTGACTTCGGCAAGTGAAAGTTAGTAAGCAGCGCATCGACGAGCTGGAACGTGTAGCCCGGATACATGAAAATATCCGTCCAGCCCGAGCATGAAGCTACAACTGCGCCTTCATACCGCTCAGCCACCGTCTCCAGCGTACGCGCGGATGTGGTGCCTACCGCCACAATTCGTCCGCCCTGACGCTTTGCATCATTGATAAGCGCAGCTGTCTCTTCGCTTAGTTCATAATACTCCGAATGCATCACATGCTCTTCCACGGTATCAGCAGACATGGGGCGGAACGTTCCCAGCCCGACATGCAGCGTAATATAAGCGATACGAACGCCCATACGTTCGATATCCTTCAATATTTCTTTCGTAAAATGCAAACCTGCTGTGGGAGCAGCTGCCGAACCTTCATGCTTCGCATAGACCGTCTGATATCGCTCCCGATCTTCCAACTGCTCTTTAATATAAGGCGGCAAGGGCATTTGACCGAGCTCGTCCAAGATTTCGTTGAAGATGCCTTCATAGGAGAAGCGAAGAACTCTTGCCCCCATCTCACGCTCCTCTACGACCTCCGCTTGCAGCTTATCGCTGAAGTGAACGACAGCCCCTTCCTTCAACCTTTTCGCTGGCTTCACCAATGCTTCCCAGCAATCATCTTGCTCTTGCTTTAATAGCAATACCTCCACCTTAGCACCGGTATCCGGCTTGACGCCGAACAGCCGGGCAGGGATTACCCTTGTATCATTCAATACGAGCAAATCCCCGGCACGCAAAAATTGCAAAATGTCTGAAAATAGTTGATGTCCGATAGCTCCGGTACGGCGGTTCAACGTCAATAGACGAGAAGCCGTCCGGTCCTGCAACGGAGTCTGTGCAATTAAATGTTCAGGCAAATGAAAATCAAATAAGTCCACATTCATTGTTTGTCCGTCCTAACGCTTCACAAGCTCCACATTTTTGTAATAGTATTGCAAAATTTTCTTGTAGTCATACCCCTGATCAGACAAACCTTTGGCACCCCACTGCGACATTCCTACGCCGTGACCGTTGCCTTTGCCAACAAACAGGAATGATGGCTCTGAGTTGACGATGCCGCTCTTCTCATTCGCGCCTAGCTTAACTCCGTTCTCCGGCACTTTCGCATCGGATTGGTTCGTGCCGCTCACAGCCTGAGCACCGCCAACTCCGTTCAGTTCCTTCGTCTTTCCATCCACGCCTGCTGCCGTATATGCGTCAGTAGACACAATGTCGAACAGCGTGCTCGGAAGTCCCCCAAACGCATAGCGGAAGTTATCAGGATAGCTAACGTCCACTTGAACTCCGTTCGCTTCTATCTTGACGGCGCGGCCAGATGGTCCGCGTTCCGTAATCTCCAAGCTGGTAACCGGACCGTTCAGCGCGGTCTTCGTACGGCTCTTCAACCAACTCGTGATTTGCTCCGATGTATATGGACCGCGAACCCAATTCATTTCCGTTGATTCCGCAACCGTCTCAATCACTGCGAGTGATGTGCCCTTATTTACTTTAGCGATCGGGTTCACATCGGATTGAATGGCTGGATTAGGACGAATATTCGTGCCATCCTCCTGTACGGAGACGAGCGCAAAGCCTGCTTCATTATGCCGTTCGGTCATGTCGACTACATCTTCACGGATGTAACCCGATTTGCCGTCTGGCATAACGACATGATACCATGATTTCTTGCCTTCCTGCACGGCGTCATCAGGGCTGTCCACCACTTGGAAATAATCATAGGAACCGCCCCACACTTCGCTAGGATCGGCTGTCTTGCCTCCGGCATTGGAGTTGAAGATCGCTTCGATTAGTTTGCCGTTCTGCATCAATACTTCTCCAGCCGTGTCTTCAACAGCCTTCTTAATGTTGGGATGTTCCTTCTCGACACCATAATAGGCTTGGCTTAATGTCGTATCCACCACATTGGCGATTTCGAATTTTGTGCCCTGATACAGCGCGAACGTGCGTGCCGCCACCGCCTGAGCTTTCAGTGCTTCCTGCGGCCAACTGGAGTATACCTCTCCACCGACTACCGAAATTAAATATTGCTCCAGTGGCACTTCATTCACTAATGCAAGCTCCCCATTATGCAAGCTTACTTCCATCTCACCACGATAAGCACGTTCATATCGTTCCGAGATTTTAATATTCGTCGGCTCAGCCGGCTTCACCAACCACTTGACGGTTCCGTTAACACGTAAATGGGTCAAGCTTCCGGTTCCTGTCTCTTCTAACGTATGTATAAGGGCTCCTTGCGCTTGTGCAGGGCGTACAGATACGGATAGATTCTTTCGTTCAATGGAGGCTTTCGTCTGTTCGAGCTGCGCCTCCGATTCTGCTTGTCCGGCCCATACGGAGGTCAATAACTGCCCGTTCGATATCATAGAGACGACAAAGGCGTCCACATCCGCATCGAGCAACATCTTCTGGACCGCTTTTGCTTCATTGGATGAAGCGTACGTTCCCGTCTGCACATAATGTGGGCCAGCGACGGTTGGTTCGTAACCTTTCAGCAAAGAAACAACGCTTCCATCATTTTTCAGCCGGGTTAAGGCTTGGTTCGCTGCTTTGCCTGTCGGGTAGCTCCCTACATATATCGCATAGAAGGTCGTACCCCGGCGCTGCATCTCGCTCATAATTGCATCATCGCTCGCTTGCGCCTTCTTCAGTACCGCTGTAGCGACCGCTTTATCTTTCGTCTCGATTAGTTTTACCTTATAATCATCTGCGCTGAATCGAACCTGCTCCGTACCCGCATCGACAATGCCTATGCTCTCCGCATTGTGACGCGCTGCAATCTGAAGTTTCGATGTGGAAGACATCGTAATGCGCGCCGTCTCTCCTGGCGATCCCTTGGACAGATTCGCAAATAAAGCTACGCGGATGTCCTCGCTCTTCACATTCTGCGGAGGAACTGTGTCTTTATCAGCTGCAGCCTCCGCTGCATGCGCTATGAGCTGCGCACCGCTGCCAGGCAGCGGTGCGAGCGAAGCCCCGCTCACAAGCAAAGCCCCCGCCAGCATCCCCACTGCCGTTCTGCGGATAACGTTCCGGTTGTTTTTCATGTTACATTCCCCTTCCTGCACGTCTCTCCGTTGAAACAATTAGAGGTTGTGCAAAAAACCCCTTTTGATCACGAAGCATCCAAGATATCATTTGACATCGAATCTTGCATTCACCCTTGAAGAGCATATGCTTCCGAAGTATGTATCCTCCGGAAACATTGCAGGCGCTCATGAGTCTTACCTACATTCCGCTCTTCCTTCGAGGAATGCTTCCGATGTAGTTCTCTTGCTGAAACTTGTACTTCTCGGTGCTGAAAAGTGACTTTTTTTGAGCACGCACTATTATTTCAGTTATTTATTTTCTGGAATTGGCAATCCTAAATGAGTGTATGCCTGTGGCGTCACCATACGTCCGCGCGGCGTGCGTTGAAGAAAGCCGATCTGCAGCAAATATGGCTCATATACGTCTTCAATCGTCTGGCTCTCTTCACCGATTGTCGCTGCAATCGTGTCCAGTCCAACAGGTCCGCCACGAAAATGTGAAATCATCGCATGCAGCATCTTATGGTCAATCTGATCTAATCCGATCGGATCGACCTGAATGCTCTGTAGCGCTTCCTTCGCAATTTCCGGAGTAATGATGCCGTCTCCGCGAACTTGCGCAAAGTCGCGAACCCGCTTCAGCAGCCGATTGGCAATCCGTGGCGTCCCGCGGGATCGTACAGCGATCTCGTCGGAAGAATCTCCTACGACCTGCACTTCCAAAATATCGGCAGCCCGCGATACGATAAAGCTGAGCTCGTCCTTGTTGTAGTACTCTAGCCGGCTCATGACACCGAATCGGTCGCGCAGCGGTGCGGACAGTAGGCCTGCGCGTGTAGTCGCCCCGATCAGCGTGAACTTGGGCAGATCCAGACGGACTGACCGCGCGCTCGGACCTTTGCCGATAATAATATCCAGCGCAAAGTCCTCCATCGCGGGATACAGCACTTCCTCCACCGTGCGGTGAAGGCGGTGAATCTCATCGATGAACAGCACGTCGCCTTCCTGCAAGTTCGTCAAGATCGCTGCCAAATCACCTGGGCGCTCGATCGCAGGACCGGAAGTAGTGCGAATATTGACACCGAGCTCGTTCGCAATGATGTTGGAGAGCGTCGTCTTCCCAAGCCCTGGCGGCCCGTACAAGAGAACATGATCCAACGCTTCCTTCCGCATTTTCGCCGCTTCGATAAACACCTTCAAGTTGTCCTTCACTTGCGATTGCCCAATATACTCAGACAAATACCGCGGACGAAGGCTCAACTCGACGACTTGATCTTCCATCATGTAATTGGCTGATATGATGCGCTCTTCCATCTTAACCGCCTTTCTTAACCTTTAAACAACGATTGCAGCGCCTTCTTCATTAAAGAGTCGACGCTCTCGTCAGCATGGACTCGATGCTGCAGGTCATGCCATACCCGATCCAGCTCCGCGTCCGTATATCCGAGCGCCATCAAGGCTTCCCTAGCCTCTCCCCATGCGCTGTTCGCTACGTCATCTCCTGGCACCGCAATATCCATAAACAGCGCGCCGGCGCTCAAATTTATTCCGATGCTGTCGAGCTTGTCCTTCAAATCAAGAATAATACGCTGCGCCGTCTTCTTGCCGATGCCTGGCAGCTTCGTCAAAAAGGCTATATTCTCTTGCTGGATCGCCAACACAACGCTCTCCGGCTTCCCACCGGCCAATATGCCAAGGGCGACTTTCGGACCGACGCCATTCACATCGATCAAGCGGCGGAACAGCTTCTGCTCCTCTCGCGAACCGAAGCCGAATAACAGCATGGCGTCCTCCCGCACATGATGATGCGTATATACGGTAACAGGATCATCGTTCTTAGCAAAAGCATAAGGGTTCGGCGTATACACTCGGTAACCGATGCCTTGTACATCCATTACAATATAATCCGTTTCTAAATGGGCCACCTGCCCGCGCAAAAAATCGATCATGTCCGCGATACTCCGTTCAATTTGTCATTAAGCCCACTGGAATGCGCATGACATATAGCCACAGCAAGCGCATCCGCCACATCATCCGGCTTGGGAACTTCTTTCAGCTTCAAGAATATACGCACCATTTCCTGCACCTGCTTCTTCTCCGCCTTCCCGTATCCGACGACGGCCTGCTTTACCTGCATAGGAGTATATTCTGCAATCGAGATGCCGCGCTTAGCCGCAGCCAATATAGTGACTCCACGGGCTTGTCCCACAGAGAATGCAGTCGTGACATTGCGATTGAAGAACAGCTTCTCTACCGCCATCGCATCTGGTTTATATCTGTCCAGCAGCTCCTCGGCTGCTTCGAACACCTGCAGAAGCCGAGTCTCGGGCGCTGTCGTCGCTTCCGTCTGAATCGAGCCGTACTGTACGGGAACAATCTTGCTCCCTTGTTTATCAACGAACCCAAACCCGACAATAGCAATGCCAGGATCAATTCCTAAAATACGCAAAAAAATCTCTCCCTCACCGATGTCCATGTAACAGTAAGCGAACATATGTGTTCACCCCATTATAACACAGATCGATAGGAAGAGAATGAATCAATAGATACATGTTTTCACGCTATAGATTCTGTTATTTTCCTGCTGTCATTGGTTTCGCACCCGCTTTCGGCTGGCGAAATGCAGCCTTCAGCATCGGAGGTGTGACTAACGTGGTTAGAATGATGACGATGACAATCGGTGTAAAGTACACCTTGTCAAAGAGCGCGCCTTCCAGACCAGTCGTAGCAATAATGAGCGCCACTTCTCCACGGGATACCATTCCTGCGCCGATACCAATGGCACTCTTGCGATCGAAGCCAGTCATGCGAGCCCCGAAGCCACAGCCGAGCAGCTTGGTCAGTATGGCGATGACAGTAAATATAATAATGAAGACGATGTGATCGCCAATCCCTTCGAAGGTTACATTAATGCCGACGCTGACAAAAAATATCGGAACGAATATGCCATACGCAATCGGCTCCAGGCGATGCTCCACCTCGTGTTTGAATTTCGTCTGCGATATGGCGATGCCAGCGGCAAAGGCACCGATAATTCCCGCCACGCCTAGATAATCGGCAAAATAAGAAAACGCAAAGCATATTATAAGCGCTGCACTAATGACCGCTTCGGTCACTCGCAGCGGAGCTAGCCACTTCATAACGTGCGGCACCAAGTAAATGCCCGCTGCGATGGCGACTGCGAAGAACAACACCTTTTTACCGATAATTAGTCCAATCGATGCTTCACCGCCTGCTCCGAGCAAGCTCAGCATAAAGGCGAGCAAAATGACAACGAGAACATCATCCACCACGGCAGCTCCCAATATGGTCGTGCCTTCCCTCGTGCTTAGCTGTCCCAGATCCTTCAATGTTTGTACGGAAATACTTACGGATGTAGCACACAGCAACAGACCGAGGAACATCGATTGATTGTTATCTAGGCCGATCAATAAGCCTCCGCTGTAGCCTCCGATGAACGGCAGAATGACGCCGCCAATCGCTACGGCAAACGCCGCTTTCCAGTTCTTCTTCAACTGATCCAGATCGGTTTCCAGACCGGCGATAAACATAAGCAAAATGACACCGACTTCCGCCATTTCCTTAATGACCTCTCCGTCCATAATCCATCCGAGTACGGCAGGTCCAATGATAATACCGACGAGCAATTTACCAAGTACGGCTGGCTGTCCCAATCGTACGGTAAGCTCTCCCGCAATCTTCGTCGACGCCAAAATAATGAGCAGCATGAGAATTAGTTCCATTGGCATTCCCCTTTCGGCTGTATATATATTATGACCGTAAACCGGTATTTCTCTTGAAACTGTTCAGGGCAATCCATTCCATTTTCACACTCTGATTTAATCGAGCCAACCCCGCCAGGATAAAAAAAGAAGGACTCCGGTTTACGGCGTCCTTCTTTCATTTTTTTTATAAGATTACGTCAATCGACTGGAGTTGGTTTCATCACTTTTTCGGTCTCTTCTACGGCATAATCGCTGAACGTGGACAGTACGCTATGATATTCATCCATGTCCGTAATGCGTATGCCTTGATACAACTGTTTGAGCACTTTAGGCGGAAGAGCGCTCTCCATCGACTCTACATCCAGTTGAAAAAAAGTTCGTATCGCCTTCTGCTTCTGCGGCGGTCCGTCATATAGAGTTAGGTTCCCGTCTTTATCCAATCCAATGTGCGCTTGTTCCTTACAAATTTCCGACATGTCGTCAACTTGCTCCTCTAAAATAACACGGCCGTCACTGTCCATCGAAGTCAGCCAATCCGGATGATTCAGCACGGTTTGAATAATGTCACGCGAGTTCTGTTTGCCTAGCGCTTCATCACTTTTTCCGCAAATGTATTGCTTCCGATGGACGACCTCTCGCTTCTCATCCTTGTTCATCAGCTGATTCAGGACAAGCTGTGTTGACCTATCTAACTTTGTGAATTCATCACCCTGAAGCATTGCAAATGTCTCCAGCGATGGCGTATTATCTTTACCTTCCACCAGATTGCGTATGTTATCCGACAATTGAATACCGATAGTCAAAATCGTAAGAAACAATAGAATGGCTGCCAATGACCAGAGCGGACGCTTCCATCGCCGCAGACGCTTTTTCCATTGCTTCACTCGAAAATAGAACCGTGTATAGGTACGAGGTTCCCGAGCCATAACAATCCCCTCTTACTCTTTTTTTCTTAGTTTGGCCAAATGAAGGGGATGTCTATACTTGCTTGTCTCATTTCATTTATTCGTGCGACGCCGGCAGCCACGTGCCGCGCCGGGCGTTGCGAATAACAGCTGTGACCATAAAGGCTGCCATAAGAAGCAGAGTTGTCATAGCCGCAATTGGCCATGGGAATGGCAGTTCAATATTCATCAGCATCAGTTGGGCTCCCTGCAGCAGCTTGGAAGGCATCCATCCGCTTGACGCCGGAAGCAGGCCCGCTAGAATACTCGTCAACATAGCGGCAGCAAGTGCTGCAAAGGCTGAACCGCCCGCATTATTAATCAGCGCGCTCATAGCTACGGTTAAGCTCGAGATCCATATGAACCAGCCTAGTGCAAGGCAGGCTGCTGTCGCGCCATTTAATATATCCACATGTCCGATCAGCTGTTCCGTGTAATACCATGAGCATAAATAACCAAGCAGGACTGACGGAATCGTCAAGGAGATGGCTCCTGCCCATTTGGCCATCATATAGCTAACATGGGAGATCGGCTTGGTCAACAGTGCGGCAGCCGCTCCCGACTTCACTTCTCCCGATACACACCCCATCAATGCAAGCACAAGTACAAGTACTCCAACCGTGTTAAATTGACTCAGGGTCTGGCCGAGCACCTCTCCTGCCATAGGTGTCGGGATCTGCAGAATCGTGCCTTCCGGCAAACTTCCTGCCATCGATAGTATATCGGGCATAAACTTCATCGTGACAGGCTGAGCAATACCTAAGACAGCAAATACTAGCGGCACCCAAATCCATTTATAATTACGCAGCATCTCCGTGCATTCTTTCCGGTAAAGGACGGACCATGCCTTCATCACTTCACCGCCTTCATAAATAGCTGTTCTAAGGTTGTCACGCCGGCCTCGAATCGTACAAGCGGTATTCTGCGTTCGCGAATCTGCTTCAACAGAAATTCCCTTGCGGCATCGTGATCGCTCACGACTAGCTCCGCTCGTGCGGAGCGTACACTCGCTTCCTTTACGAGCGGCATATCGGCTAACTCTCGCAGCCAAGCAAGAGCTGCCGCCGTATGCTCCACTTCAATCGTAAATAACGGTGATTCCGATTGTTTACGAAGCTCATCCCATTTGCCCTGCATCAATACTTTACCTTGCTTCATAATAATCAGCTCATCACATAAGTCCTCGGCATCGTGCAGCACATGAGTGGAGAATAGAATCGTCGTTCGCCGCTTCAACGATTCCAGCAATGCCATGACCTCACGCCTGCCGATCGGGTCGAGCGCAGACACCGGTTCGTCAAGCACTAGCAGCTCCGGACGCGCGATCATAGCTTGCGCCAAGCCGAGTCGCTGTTTCATACCTCCGGAATATCCGCCAATGCTGCGCTGCCCCGCATGCTCCAGACCGACAGTCTTCATCCATTCATCCGCCGTTACACGAGCTTGACGCTTGCTGCTGCCTGTTAATTCAGCCATCATTTGCAGCCACTCCCGGCCTGTCATCCAATAATGAAAGCTGGGCGACTGCGGCATAAATCCGATCCAGCGTCTCAGATCCCCGCGATGTTCCCGTCCCGCCCCATCGACCATCGCGACTGTCCCGGAGCTTGGCTTGGTCACTCCTGTCAGCATGTGCAGCGTCGTCGTCTTTCCCGCCCCGTTCGGACCGAGAAGGGCCGTGCAGCTTCCGCTTTGTATCGTAAAGTTAACGGCATCCACCGCCTTATGATTGCCATACTGCTTGCTCAATTGTGTAATAATGAACTGGCTCATCTTCTCTCCTTTCTACCTATTAAGAAATAAGCGATGCAACCCGGAATATTTAACACGATAATAATGATAAGCCACAGCCATTTCGGCCCGTTGGTCCATTCTGTCTTGTTCAGCGATACCAGAGCAACTACCATCAAGATGAGCTGCACAACGATAAGTGGCATAATGATATTCCAAGGAATATCCGCCCAAGCCATCTCCATTCGTTATCCCCTCTATTCCATAAAGTAAGTTATTCGCTATCATCCGTATGTCTGTTCTTAGGTATTGTCCTTCTCCATGGCTGAGCTACAAAGAGCACGTACACTAGGGATGGCAGCGGAAAGCTAAGGAAGCCCCACAAGGCCCATAACCACGGATAATAGCCGTGCTTGCGGGCATGCAGAAAAAGCCACGTCCCCTGCGTCACCAATATAGCTCCTAACAGGAACAATGCCCACAACGGAATTGAATTCAGATTATTCATGACGCGCACCTCTTCTGCGTCTTTTCATCACATATCCTCGCATGAGCAATCCCCCTAGGATGCCGACAAATAATACGAGCTGGATCATTACATATACGGAGATATCGGTCACTGCCAATGTAAATCCGCCAAGCAGCATAACTGCAGCTGCCAGCCACAGGACACTTAATTCGCGCCATAACGCGCGCTTCTGCCTTTGCTTGTGTTCCGTTAACATTCCGATAAGAAACGTCTGACTTGGCACGGGCTTCTGTTCGCTATACACATCCAGCTTGGTCCATTGTTCCTTGAGCATAGCTGACCATTCTTCTTCGGTCTCCGGCAATTTCTTATGCTCCATGTTTATCTCAGCTCCTTTCGAATGTGCTCGATGCCGTAAAATACGCGGGATTTTGCAGTGCCTTCGCTACAATTGAGCATTTCCGCTATTTCCGGATAGGAATAGCCGTAATAATGCTTTAATAAGATTGCGGCGCGCTGCTCCGGCGGAAGCTTGCCTAATGAATCAATCATATCCGTCCATTCTTCGTTATGAGCCTCCATCTGGTATCGGAGAGATCGTATCGCCTGTTCTTGCCAGCGCTTCTCCACCTTCTGTCGCCTCGTTAGATCCACATAGATTCGAGTGGCGATCGTAATAAGCCAAGACGAAAACTTGGAAGCGCCGTTATACAAATGTAACTTTTCCATGCTTTTCAACATCGTGTCCTGCACAATATCATCCGTCAATGTTGGATTCATAGTTAGCTTCAGCACATAGCTGCGCACAAATGTGTAATGCTGCTGCAAAAGGAGCGCGAGCGCAGCCGTATCACCAGCTTGAGCACGATCAATGGTATCCTGTTCGGTCAATTACTCTCACGCTCCTTATGATTTATGTTCTAATGACTGCAGTCGCAAGTAATACGAACAAGGCGGTTCAATCGTTCAACGCAGCGCAAAAAAATATGGAACCCCAGTGACCACACTGGAAGATGTATAGAAAAAAAAGGAATGTAAACGAACTGAAAAGACGGATATGAATAGAGGATGCAACCTAGTCAAGAAGTAGTCTATGCCGAATTATGCGAAGAGTAATCGAATACACAAAATAAAATGCAAAAACCGCCGGCATATAACCGACGGTTCTTCATGTTAGTGGTCGGGACGACACGATTTGAACATGCGACCCCTTGGTCCCAAACCAAGTGCTCTACCAAGCTGAGCTACGTCCCGAACATCTTATGGTGCCGGTGAGAGGACTCGAACCTCCACGGTTTCCCTCACGATTTTGAGTCGCGCGCGTCTGCCATTCCGCCACACCGGCTTATGAAGTTATATATGGCGCGCCCTGAGAGATTCGAACTCCCGGCCTTTTGATTCGTAGTCAAACGCTCTATCCAGCTGAGCTAAGGGCGCATATT